>CAZXLZ010000021.1:0-18711 GCA_964642045.1 uncultured Clostridiaceae bacterium | reverse complement strand
CAAAATTATGATTATGATTATTGTTACAACTAGTGTTATCAAACTTATTCCTTTTCTATTTTTCATATGTATCTCCCTCTGCTACTTTATCATTAAATAGTAATGCATATCTATCTAATGCCACAAATATAGTATATTCTAAAAAAAAAAAACTCAAGCAACATAAAAATTTTTTGCTTGAATTTTATAATTTTATTTTCTTTATATATTTTCTGTTATATTTTTGTAACACAATATATGTTATACTTCACTAGATGTTTTCTTTTTTGCATATTCATATTTTGGCTCTTCTTTATGCTCTACAACACCTTTTGTTATATAACATTTCTTTATAGTTTTATCTGATGGTATAACAAACATTGCGTCCATCATTACATCTTCTAAAATGCCCCTTAAACCTCTTGCACCTGTATTTCTATCTAATGCCTTAGTTACAATTAAGTCTAGTGCTTCATCTTCAAATTCTAGCTGGACTCCATCCATTTTTAGTAACTTTTTATACTGCTTAAGTAGTGCATTTCTAGGTTTTGATAATATATCAATTAAAGCTTCTTTTGTAAGTTTGCTTAGGTAAGTAATTACTGGCATTCTTCCAACAAGTTCTGGTATAAGTCCAAATTTTATTATATCATGAGCTTGAACTTCTGCATAAATCTTATCTAAATCTCTCTCTTTCTTGTTTTCAAGTGCAGCTCCAAATCCCATAGTTTTAGTATCTAATCTATCTGTTATTATTTTATCCAATCCATCAAAAGCACCACCACATATAAATAATATATTACTAGTATCTACTTTTATAAACTCTTGATTTGGATGTTTTCTTCCACCTTGAGGTGGTACATTTGCAACTGTTCCTTCTATTATTTTAAGAAGTGCTTGCTGAACACCTTCTCCACTTACATCACGCGTTATTGATGTATTTTCAGACTTTCTTGCAATCTTATCAATTTCATCTATATATATTATTCCTTTTTCAGCTTTAGCTATATCATAGTCTGCTGCTTGAACAAGTCTTAAAAGTATATTTTCTACATCTTCTCCAACATATCCAGCTTCTGTAAGAGTTGTTGCATCTGCTATTGCAAATGGAACATGTAACATTTTAGCTAAAGTTTGAGCAAGAAGGGTTTTTCCGCTTCCTGTTGGGCCTAAAAGAAGTACATTACTTTTTTGAATCTCAACTTCATCTATATTATTTTTTCTTGTAAGTATTCTTTTATAATGGTTATATACAGCAACTGATAGAACTTTTTTGGCATAATCTTGACCGGATTACATACTCATCTAATACTTGCTTTATATTCTCAGGTGTTGGAAGTTCTGCACTTTTCAAAGTCTCTAAGTTACTTGGTTTTACTTTCTTCCCCTCTTCTTCTTCTTTTGGATCAAAGTAATTTTTACCTAGCTCTTCTATCATTATTTTATTACAAATACCAATACACTCATCACAGATAAATACTCCATCAGGACCTGCTAGAAGCTTATTCACTTCTTGTCTAAGTCTTCCACAAAAAGAGCAAAAAATCATATCTTCTTCATCATAGAACGTTTTTCTTTTCTTTGCCATAAAGCTATTTCTCCTTAGATATATTGCTTATACTATCCATTACTTCATCTATAAGCCCATACTGTTTTGCTTCATCAGCAGTTAAGAAATTGTCTCTATCTGTGTCTCTTTCTATAGTAGCCAGATCCTTACCTGTCTTTTCACTTAATATTTTGTTTAATTTCTCTTTAGTCTTAAGTATATGGTCTGCATGAATTTTCATATCACTTGCTTGACCTTGCATACCACCTAGTGGTTGATGTATCATTATAGTAGAGTTTGGAAGTGCATATCTTTTACCTTTTGCACCAGCTGTAAGTAAAAATGCTCCCATAGAAGCTGCCATTCCTATACATATAGTGCATACATCTGATTTTATATAATTCATAGTATCGTATATAGCAAAACCTGCACTAACACTTCCACCAGGACTATTTATGTATAAGAATATATCTTTGCCTGGATCTTCTGCATCTAAGAATAAAAGCTGAGCTACAACTAAAGAAGCTGTAACATCATTTACCTCATCTGATAAAAATATTATTCTCTCTTTTAGAAGTCTTGAATATATATCATAACTTCTTTCACCTTTGCTTGTTTGCTCTAATACTGTTGGTACTAAACTACTATTATTAATCATAAAAACCTCCTTAAATATTTATAATATAAAAAGTATATTAAATCACATGTGAGTTAATATACTTTATTTCTAGCTAAATATACTATTATTTTTTCTCTATTGAACTATCTACTATAAGTTTTATTAATTTTTCTTGTGTTAATTGTTCTTTTAGATATTCAATTACATTTGGATTATTTTTAAAGTTATTATCTTCTGCATTTCCATATTGTTTTACAAGCTCATCTATTTTTGCATCTATTTCTTCTTTAGATACTTCTATTGTTTCAGATTTTTCTACTGCTTCTAAAGCAAGTCTTAATTTTAAATCTTTTTCTGCTTGTTTATGGAAATTAGCATGCATAACTTCTTTATCTATACCCATATATTTACAATACTGCTCTATTGTAAGTCCTTGATATGAAAGTTCTTGCTGCATTTGATTTTCTAGGTCATGTGCTTGACCATGAAGCATTGGTTCTGGTAGTTCAACTTCAGTATTTTCTACTAATTTATCGAGTACTGCTGTTTCTTTTCTTGCCATATTTTGAGTTTCAGCTTCTTTTTCTAATCTTTCTTTTACACTAGCTGTATAATCTTTTAAGTTATCAAATTCGGAAACATCTTTTACAAATTCATCATCAAGCTCTGGAAGCTCTTTTTTAGATATAGAATTTAACTTAACTTTAAATACAACAGGTGCATCTGCTAAATCTTTTACATGATATTCTTTTGGGAATGTAAGATTTAAATCTTTTTCCTCACCTATTTTCATACCAATCATTGCTTCTTCAAATCCTGGTATAAACTGATTTGAACCTATAGTTAAATCAAAATTTTCAGCCTTGCCACCATCAAAAGCTACACCATCTTTATATCCATCAAAGTTTATATTTGCTATATCTCCATTTTCAAGTGGTCTATCTTCTACAGATATAGTTCTTGCATTTTGATTTCTTATTCTTTCGATTTCTTCATCTACATCTTTCTTTGTTACCTTTTTCTTTTCGTAAGATATTTCTAATCCTTTATATTGTTTAACGCTAGCTTCAGGTTTTACATATACAGTTATCGTGTATACTGTATCTTCATCTCTACTAACTTTTACTACTGAAAGTTCTGGTCTTGATACTATCTCTAAATTATGTTCTTTTATAGCTTTGCTATAATCATCATCTGCATTTTCTTCAATTACACTGTAATTTAAAACATCAGCTCCATACATTTTTTCTATAACATTTCTTGGTGCTTTACCTTGTCTAAATCCAGGTACATTAAATCTCTTTGCATTTTTGATAAATACTTTATCAAGTCTTTCAGCAAATTCTTCTTTACTAATTGTAAATGTAATAACTACTTTTGAGCTTTCTTTTTTTTCAATGTCTATCTTCATTTCTATTCCTCCATACTGACAAAAATTACCTTCTTATTATATCATAAACTTTAGGATTTTCAAGGAATATATGAAAAATAAATTTAAATATGTAAAAATTATCACTAAAACATTTATAAGTATTTTTTATGTAAATTTTATTAATTTTTTAATTAAATATTGACATAATTAGTTATGGTGTGATATAATAATATTATATAGTACACATTTGTGTATAAAAAGAAAATTCTATTTATTATGGAGGAGCATCAAATGGTAATGTTCGTAGAAATGTTAAAGGATTTAGGATACTCAAAAGATGAGATCGAATCCAGCATCGAGTTCAATCGGAATAACGGCGACACTTTAGAGAAAGATTTCACCGACTTTGTTGAGAGAAATCCCTTTCTCAAGAATGAACTTAACAAGAAATCTGAGTCCGTTGAGGCGGAACTTGTAGGAGTTAATCTCAAAAGATTTGACAACATTGCCAATCTTTAACCAAAAAATACTGGCGCATCATAAATGGTGCGTCAGTTATTTTTTACATTAATATCTTACTTAAAGTTTCATATCTTATAGAGTCATTTCCTATTATAACATCATAAGCAATATTTTTAATTAAGTTTTTATTTATCTCAGTATCTGATAAGAATTCTTTCATCATTTCAAAATCTTTTTTATTTAGATTTTTATTTTTTAGATTAGAAAAAATACTCTTCTTTCTTATAGATATTTCAGTATTTAATCCTTCTATACCATATTTTTCTTCTATACTTAATATATATTTTTTATATGAGTACTCATCAAATTTACTAAATCTATCTTTTAAATTTTCTAAGGCCCTTTTTAAAATAGCCAAGTCTTTTTCTTTCTTTTTCTTATCACTATTTGATCTTGTTGTATTGTATTCTTCAAGCATGCTATCTTCAATCTTATTTTCTAATATGTTAATGTATTTTTGCTTTAGCATAGTTTTAGCATCTGCTAAAAGTTCATTTAGATATTTACTAAATAAACTTATTTGTTTATTTTTCTGTTTAATATTGTAATTATATATATCAAGATATAGCTGTGGATCAAACTTTTCAAACATAAGATCAGATACTTCTTTTACTATATCTTCATTAAAATTAGAACTGCTACTAGCAAATTCGAAACCAAATAGAATATTTTCTAAATATCCTTTATACTCACTAGATACAAGAAGTTCTGGGAGTCTATGATTACTATTTATCTTATCTAATATATATTTTTTATCTTTGTTATGTTCATAGTTTATAGAGCTTAGAAGTACACTTTTAATATCAGTAACACACGCAATCTTCTTATCAACCATTGAATCGTAATATGAAACTATATCAGAATCATACTTTTTAGCTAGGAAATTAATATAGTTTTCTATATTTGTATTTGTAACATTTGAACCATTTACCAAAGAAAGCATCTCTGCAAGGTAACTTTCAAGATTTACTCCAACAGCATTAAGCATTTCTATAAATATTTCTTCCATCCACTCTATATAATCTGATGTATTTAAATTCAAAGTTTTATCTGATAAATCTTCATTATACACCTTTGAATGATTTTTATCATAATGATATTCAAAAGATATAGATGAAAAAGAATCAAATACTTCTTGTTTTTCTTCAAATGTAAGTTCTGATTTACTTACGTGCTTTCTAGCTAAAAGAATAAGTTTATATAGTCCTGATTTATAACTATCTAATTTATCTCTTAAATACTCTAAAGCATATAATTTTTTATCAATTATACATATAGCTGCAACTTTATTCTTTAAATAGAATAATATCTTTTCAATATCAATTCTAAGAAGTACATTAGATTCCAAGCTTTCTAATATGCACACATAGTTTGCTATTTCTTCTATAACATTACTAGCATGGGTATGTTTTTCATTGAACTTATCTAATTCTTCTTCTTTTTCATTATATATAGTTGTTATGCCTTGAGAAAGAAGTTTCATTTTGTCATCAAAATTCTTCTCCATAATTTCTGTGCAATTATTGGATAAAATCTGCCCTAAAGTCTCTAAGGTCTCTTTCTTTATGTTACTGAGCTCTGCTTTTTCATCATCTGTTAAACTTGAAAGCTTAGGATAAAGCAGCTTATATCTTTCATTTAAGCTATCAAGATAAAATATATTATTTTGAATGTTTAGTAATGCTGCCATATACACATATCTTCCTTTCTTAAATAAATACAACCTCTATATAACAGCTAAATTTTAATCGTATTATATCACATTATGTAAAACATGTCAACACAAAGATTTAATTTAATATGTATATACATAAATAAAATAATATAGCATGAGCCATATTATTTTATTTCTAATTCTTTTTTTAGATTAAATGAGTATATATATGCATGTTTAACCTCTTTTCCGGTAATACCAGCTAAAGCCTCTTTATATATTGCAAGCTGTGTATAATACCTATCTACAAAGTCAGCCTCTTTAAAAAGTTTATCCGTTTTAAAATCTATAATAGTTAAAGTTCCATCATCTTCTTCATAATATAGGTCTATAACTCCCTGAATCATAGATGACGAAAATTTACTTTTGCTATATACAAATTCTACTTCTTTTTTATAATACCTACTCTTCCTTATTCTTTCTGCCACATTACTTTTTATAAATGAAACAATAATATTTTTATCTATTACGTCTAATTCCTCTTTAGTTATAATATAATCTTCTATAAGTGAATTTAGGTATAAATTAAGTGTGTCTTCATTTGTAACCTCCTGGTAATTTATATTTTCAAGAATTAGATGAATAAGAGTTCCTCTTCTTAAAGCAGTAATTTCACTACTAGTAGAAAGAACATCTGGAATTGTAAATTCTTCCATAATGCTATCATTACTTTCTTTTTTCTTAAGGTCGCTTACACTTACTCTTCTTTTACTAAACACATCATCCATATAGTTATATTTAAAATCTAAATTAGAAGCTATATCATTTTTTATACTATCTATTTTATTTCTATCTAAGGCTTGTATTTCTTTTTTCTTTTCATCTATAATCTCTTTTATAGCCTTTTTGGATTTTATATTTTCACCTATTATTTTAAGATTTTCAGTATCCTTAATAAGTATATGGTTTATATCAAAAATATCATTTTGCCTGTTCATTATTACATTTTTTGTAGCAAGTAAAATTAAATCTTTATATGAATTACAGTTTTTTGATATAGCAGGTTGTATTTTACCATTTTCATCTTTAAATACATAAATTTTATCAAGAGATTTTTCTAAATCTTTTAGTGAAATATATGTTATGACTTTTTCTTTTGCTCTTGTTAGTGCTACATATAACATTCTTAATTCTTCTGACTTCATTTCTAAAATCATTTGTTTATTTATTGCCTCTTTTATAATAGACGGATACGTTATATTAAAATCCTTATTTACACAATCTATGCCTATACCATATTTACTACTTACTACAATTTTATCCTGAAGGTCTTTTACTAAATATTTTGATGATGCACTAGCAAGCACCACTACTGGAAATTCTAATCCCTTACTTTTATGTATTGTCATCATTTTAACTACATTTTCATTCTCACTAGATGTTTTTGAGGTATCAGGAGAATCTATCATTTTTTCCTTTAATGCTTCTATATATGATATAAATTCAGAAACGTTATAATTTTTACCATTTGATGCTATCTCTATAAGGCTATCTAAATTCATTTTCCTAATAGTTGGGCTATCTAAAAATAATACATAATTATACATTCCTGTTTCACTATATAGTCTTGATAATATATCAGAAACAGATAGAATATTAACATACGAAATGTATTTATTAAGTATATCAGTAAAGCTTTTTATTTTATCATTTAAATGTAAACTATCACTTGCAGTATAATCCCATGATCTTAAGTAACTATATATATTTACACCTAAACATTTAGATTTTATTTCATAGATTTCATCTAAAGTAAAACCTCCTAAAATGCTATACATAATGCTTATCATTTCTATTTCTTGATATGGATTATCTAATACTTTAAGGAATGATAGTATAAGCCTTACCTCATCATTATCCCAAAGATTTACTAAAGAGGAATTATATACAGGTATATTATATGACTTTAAAGTTTTTTCAAATATATCAGATTTTGACTTTTGATTTCTAAATAATATACAAATATCACTATATGTTATATCTCTTAAAGAACCTTTATCTGTTATCTTAAATTTTTCTTTATTTACTAAACTATCTATTCTTTTTGCTACATATATTGCCTCTTTTTCTATAGATTTTAGTTCATTTAAGTAGTCTAGTGAAGATGTTTGTTCATTTTCTTTAGAAGATTCCTCTACTTCTTTTTCATCTAAAATATTTATCTCAAATTTATAACTGGCTTCATTTGAAGAAATAAATTCGTTATTTCCATTTACTAAAACTTCATCTAAAGAGTAATTACAATCTCCCATTTCTAAACTCATTATTTGCTCGAAAATATAATTAATGCCGTCTAAAACCTCTTTCCTACTTCTAAAATTCTTAGCAAGTATTATTTTCTTATCTCCACCTTTTTTATCATTTTCTAGACAATCATTATAACTTAAATATTTATTTAAAAATATACTAGGCACAGCTTTTCTAAATCTATATATGCTTTGTTTTATATCTCCTACCATAAACTTACTTAAAGTGCCGCCTCTTGAAATACTATTTAATATTTCTTCTTGTATAAAGCTAGTATCCTGATATTCATCTACATATATTTCATCAAATTTTTCTTGGCATTCTTTAGCTTCCTTAGTAGGTACAAGGTTACCTTTTTCATCTTTTTCTAAAAGTATATCTAAAGCATAATGCTCAATATCTGTAAAGTCTATTACGTTTTCTTCATTTTTCATTTTAAAGTATCTATTACTTACTTTTTTAGTAAACTGCGCTATATATACTAAATATGGATACATCTTAAGTAATGATTTATTTATATTTTCGCTTGTGTCATATACATAGCTCTGGGATTTTGAGATCTCATCTTTTATAATATTTGTCCTAAAACTCGAAAATTTTTCTTTTAATTTCTCGTCTATAATTTTAGCACTGCTTGGCATACGTTTAGGAACAATCATACTTAAATTTTCATATAGTTTGTCCCATGAGTTATATGAGCAGTTAATTACTCTTTTTATACTATCCATATCTTCATCTAACACTTCTATATACTTAAAGAACTCTTCTTTCTTTTCTAATAACTCTTCTCTCATCTTAGTGCACTTATTAAGGGCAAGATTTAGATTAGATATAACTAGATCATATATATCACTCCCAAACCTCTTATTATATAAATCTTCTGTTACATCTTTTATGTTATAAATTTCTATATTTTTCTCTAGCCATTCAAATGGTGAGACATAGCAGTTTATTTCATTCAGTAGTTTTAATATAGCAGACAAAAATTTTTCTTCATCCATATTAAAAAGTTCTAATACATCATAAAGCATAGTTTTTTCATCGTTATATCTTTTATATTCTTCTTCTAAGATTTCATTTAAAGCCTTGTTTTGCATAAGTTTAGCTTTTGTATCATCACATATACTAAAACTTGGATCAATCCCTATTTTATAGAAATTACTGCGCACTATATCTAAACAAAAAGAGTGTATAGTTGTAATGCTTGCTCTATTTAATAAATTAATTTGCCTCATTAGGTGCATATTGCTACTGTCATTTTTTAGTGCTTCTACTACTGCTTTTTCAATCTTATGTTTTAACTCTGAAGCTGCAGCATTTGTAAATGTAAGGGCAAGTATTCTATCTATATCTATTTTTTCATCTATTACTCTTCTGATTATTCTTTCTACAAGTACTGCTGTCTTACCGCTTCCAGCTGAGGCTGATACAAGTAGATTTGAACCTCTTGCATTAATAGCTAATTTCTGTTTATCTGTCCACTCTCTTTTCAATTTTAATCCTCCTTAGTGATATAACTATTATATCATTAAATTAAAGTTATAGCCATATTTTAAATAAATATTATATAGAGTTATATTTAGATTAAATATACTATGTAATAATGATATAATGTCAAATATAAATATATGGGGTATAAGGATAAATTAAAATGACTCTTGAAATAAAAGACAAATTAATAATTATAATAAGTCCTACTTTTTCTTATCAAACCACTCTTATATACCTAAGAATAAGTGCATAAAGAGGATGGATTATAATTCCATCCTCTTATTTTGTATTTTAATACTGTTTTCCCCAAATAACCATATGCTCAGCTTTACTACCGCAACATACACATTTATCTGAAAGTTTTTCTTCATTAAATGGTATGCATCTAGATTTAGCACCAGTTACTTCTCTTATTTTTTCTTCACATTCTTTACTTCCGCACCACATAGCTTTTATAAAGCCTGGATTTTTTTCTAGCTTTTCTTTAAATTCATCAAGGTTCATAGCTATACTAGTTTTTTCTTTCATTCTTACTTCGCATTCATTATACATATTTTCATGTATACTTTTTATAGTTTTTTCTATTTCTTCTTGTAAAACTTCTAATTTTACATTTATCTTATCAGCAGTATCTCTTCTTACAAGTACACACTCACCATTTTCGATATCTCTAGGTCCAATCTCTATTCTTATTGGTACTCCCTTCATTTCCCAAAAGTTAAATTTATATCCTGGTGAATATTTATCTCTATCATCTACTTTTACTCTAAATTTCTTAGAAAGTTCTTCTTTTATTTCATATACTTTATCTAAAACTCCTTCTTTATGCTGAGCTACAGGCACAATTACAACCTGAATTGGTGCAACTTTTGGTGGAAGCTTAAGGCCTCTATTATCACCATGAGCCATAATAATCGCTCCTATAAGCCTTGTAGTAATTCCCCAAGAAGTTTGATATGCATATTCTTCTTTTCCTTCTCTATTTTGGAATTTTATATCAAAAGGCTTAGTGAAATTTTGACCAAAATAGTGAGAAGTTGCAGATTGAAGTGCTTTTCCATCCTTCATCATACTCTCTAAGGTATATGTAGCATCTGCACCTGCAAATTTTTCACTTTCTGTTTTTCTACCTTGCACTACTGGGATCGCAAGTAAATTCTCTAGAGTATCAGCATATATGCCAAGCATCATCATTGTTCTATCTTTAGCTTCTTTTTCTGTTTCATGAAGAGTATGTCCTTCTTGCCATAAAAACTCTCTTGATCTTAAAAATGGTCTTGTTTCCTTTTCCCATCTTAAAACATTACACCACTGATTGTAAAGGATTGGTAGATCTCTCCATGAGTTTAGCCATTTAGAGTACATTGTAGATATTATAGTTTCTGATGTCGGTCTAATGCAAAGTCTTTCATCTAGTTTCTCTTCTCCAACTTCCGTAACCCATGCTACCTCTGGAGAAAATCCTTCAACATGGTCTTTTTCTTTTTGAAGAAGACTCTCTGGTATTAAAACTGGGAAATATGCATTTTCTACACCTGTTTCCTTAAATTTCTTATCAACATAGTTTTGTATGTTTTCCCATACAGCATATCCATATGGTCTAATAGCTATACACCCCTTTGTATCTGTATAGTCAGCAAGCTCTGCCTTAACTACAATATCAGTATACCAATTAGCAAAATCTTCATCTATGTTAGTAATTTCTTTTACAAAATCGTTTGTCTCTTTCATATTTTCTCCTTCCAACATTTATAACAAACTACATATTTTATTTATATGTTTATATCACTTATTTAGACAACTCTAATTATACCATATATTTTTTAATTATCAATTATTTTGAAAAAGAAAAAGCTTAGGGCATTTGTCCTAAGCTTTTACAGTGTCATTAAATATCATACATATCATACATATCATATATACCATCATCATTTAATTTTAACGCTACTATAGAGAATAAATAAACAATGGGCCTTATACCAATATCTGTATAATGGCACTCTGTCTGTCCTATTGAACCATTACCATTAACTGTAAGAAGTGCTCCATCAGACTGAGCAGATTTTGAAGCTATCCACATTGAATGGCAAGAATCACTATATTTTTTTATATACAAATCATCAATACTTACTTTTGGGCACTTTCCTGGCATCCATGATGTTATATCATGAAGTATACAACCATACTCGTCTGACAGCTGATCACTATATCTAAGTATATAGCCATTAGAATTTAATTCTGGTACTTTAGGAAATCTTGTGCCATATCTTTCAGTATGAAATGACTTTAAATACATAATATCTATACCTCTTGGATATATACTATTATACGATTCTATAAATTCTTCTATAGTTGGTGCACCAACTATATGATCAGAAAGTCCATTCTTATCCTTAAATGAATCATATACTCCTGGCTCTCTTAATAAGTGTATTAAAATCTCCCTATCATAAGTATGTGTATATACGCCATTTTACAGGACACTCATTTATAGGATTGTAATTTACATACCTCCCGTAGTACTGTTCAGGTTTCTCAATTATATCTTTTGCTGTTATATATCCCTCTTTCATAACTTTTGCCTTTCTTATAATTAGCCATAAGATATATTTAATCAGAAAAAATATCTTTAGCCATAGATTGTGACATATTTTCCAGATTTTTACGCTGCTTATCAAATTCATCCAAACGAGCATTTAATTTCATGGTTGTAGATGCTGATACCTGTATGATTTCAGCATTAGAGCATGAGGTGTTTTTCGTACTTTGAGAACTCAGTCTTCTTAAAATTTCTTGTTCATAAGTAAGGTTCATAATAATTACTCCTTAATAATATCATATACACCATCACTATTTAATTTAAATTTAGTATTTTCACCAAGTATAACAATCGGTCGAAGTCCATAACCTTTAGTACAAGTAGAAATTTTTGATATAATACAGTCTACTTCTTTTGCCTTACATTCTTTGTCTTTAAATCCTTTATAATACCTTTTCTTTTGTACCATTTTCATTGAATCTTTTCTGCTATTCTTAGGATATACTAAATGTGTACCAACTTTCTCAAGTCCTCTACCTGTTAAATACCTATTTTCTACCGTCTCCTCAGCTATAATGTAAATTTGGCTGTTTTTAGTGCCAAAAATCAACCATTTAACATTGCAGCCATTTATAGGTCTATATGCTACATATTTCCCGTAATATTCTTTTAGATTTTCATTAATATCTTTTGCTGTTATAAATCCATTTCCTATAGTATCTATTTTATCTTTCATGTTAGCTTACCTCCTTAAAATCATTGTAAATTGATACATATAAGCATTAATACAGCTCATATATTCCTTCATCATTTAACTTTAAGCTTACTCCTTGCTTTAGAATTACAAGTGGCCTTAGACCATAATTATTGGAGAATCTCTTTCCTCTTAAATAGCCATCAGAATCTACTTTCATTACACGCGAATAGTTACTGGCTGAAAAATCTGCAAGCCAGAAAGCATATACTTCTCCTTTTTTCATAGGTCTTACATAAAGGTCTTCATCTTTTGAAATTTGAATATGATATGAAAATGAATAACTATTAAAAAATCTTAATACATATCCTTCAGCATTAGTATAAATGGTACCAGGTGGACTTTGATTTTCATCCAAATTTACATAAGCAATACCTATGTCATGGACTCTATTATATGAATGTAAAAATTCTGAAAGCTTGGCAGCACCAAATACTTCTTTCGCCTTTCCTGATTTATCTTCAAATCCTCTATAATATCTTTTTTTTCTTAATCTTTTAATTAAGTCTTTTCTGCTCTTAACAGAATATACAGAATATGTACCTTTTGTCTTAAGACCAATATTTTTGAAGTATTTATTTTCTACATAGTCCTCTGATATAAGGTAAATTTGATTATAGGCTACATCAAAAATACGCCACCGAACATCACAGCCATTTGCAGGTGTATATGCTACATATTTTCCGTAATATTCTTTAGGATTTTCCTCTATATCTTTTGCTGTTATAAATCTATTTTCTGTTGTATCTATTTTGTTTTTCATGTTAAATATTCCTCCTTAAAATTATTTAAGTTTAGCAAGACTAAAACTATCTAGATTATATCAAAAAAGACTATGTAATTCAAGTAATCACCAAAAAAGAAAGGGCTAATAAGCTCTTTCTAATAATATTTATATATTTACTTTAATCTTCTCATTTTTTTAAATAAAATTACCATTTTTAAACCATACTAAAAATATATATTGCATATATAATTATTAAAAGAAGTCCATTTCTTTTATTAAGTTCACTCTTTTTATTTATATTCGCAATAATCTGCATAAATATAGTAACAAGTATAAGTACAATAATACTAAAATTAAAATCGCTTGTAAAATGAAGTGGATTTATAACAGCTCCAAGTCCAATAAGAAGACATAGATTTAGTATATTAGAACCTGATATATTTCCAAGCAGCAAATCTGTTTGATCTTTTCTAGCTGCTATAATACCTGTTACAATTTCAGGTAGTGCCGTACCTATAGCAATTATAGTCATTCCGATAAACTTCTCAGAAAGCTCAAATCTTTCTGCTATAAGTACAGAATTATCAACAACAAAATCTGCTCCAAATTTTAACCCTATAAAACCAATTATCATATATATAAAAACAAGTATGAGAGAATGCTCCTGTTTTGATTTAACATCTTCTATAATTTCTTTATCAATTTTCTTATTCTTTATAGTTTTTTCTTCATATATTGTATATATAACATAAATAACTGTACAAATAAGTAACACTACGCCTTGCCATCTAGTTATTGTCTGATACTCACCAAACTTATCTGTGTTACCTAGAAGAAGTATTAGTACCATAGCTCCCATACCAATTGGCAAGTGTCTTTTTACAATTCTTCTATCAAGTTTTACTGGTTTTACTAAACTAGTAATTCCTATAACAAGCAAAAAATTACATATACAGCTTCCTATAGCATTTCCTATTATTAAATCAGAATGCCCATCAACAGAAGAAGTAATAGTAACAAATATTTCTGGAAGAGACGTTCCAATAGCAACTACGGTTAGTCCAATAATCATCTCTGAAAGTCCAAATCTTTTTGCTATACTTGTTGCTGCTTTAACAAGAAAATCTGCACCTTTTACCAAAAATACAAAACCTATTATTATAAGTAGTACTTCTTTTAACAAATAATTCCCTCCTATAATCATTATTATATTTTTTGCTTTTTTATAATCTATTATTCAAAAGCACAAAAAGAGTAATTATAAATTACCCTTATATTTGCTACATTTTATACTACATTTATATAATTATTTTTATATATTATTTTATATCCATATCTACGTATTACTTTTTATAATGAAATATCTAAAATATACTCAAATAAATGATTTTTTATATGCTTTTTAGCTTGAAATTTCTCTTTTATTCTGTAGTAAAATCATTTTCAATAATAACTCCTTCTACTTATCTTCAAACTAAAAGACAAGCTACTTACTAAATTATATCATACATTTAGCAATTTTAAAAGTATATACCTATTATATTAATTCAATATTAAGTTTTACTTAATAGATTTTTATAACTTTTTTCTAAAATCTCATATCTTAAATTGATCAGTTTTTTATAGAAATCTTTTCTTATCTTAGAAATACATGATATGCCATCAATAAATTCATTTATTTTATAAATATCTATTTTAGGAAAAGTTCTTAAAATAGCTCTACTTAGTTCTTCATTTTTAGCACTACTAATATAAGTCATATAATTTATTTTTTTGCCATTTTCTTTTATACAAGAGTAAGAATTAATTGCTAAATTTTTAATTTCTATTTCATTTAGTTTATTTATTTCTTCATCTTCCAGCATTGGATTTAAGCATGAGCCGCAATCATATATAGGTGCAAAAGTTATCTCGTTTGTTTTTTTATTAAGTATAAATCCCCAGTTTCCATTATGTCTATCTGAATTTCCAATAAGACTATCTATAACAAACATATCCCAAAATTTCTCAAGTATATTATCCTTATTTATAACTGTGCTTTCCTTTATGACTTCTAAAATATCACTGAGCTTAGTTTCTATCTTTTTATCTGGATTTACACTTAATGCTAGACTCTCAAACTCATATAAAACATTATTTTCATCAGTAAAATCTTCACAAGCACAAACAATCTTTTCTTTCCCATTATATGTGTATGTCCCCAGTAATGTATTTTGAGTTTCAAAACCAGTGATTTTAAATATACTACTTCCTATATATTCAGAAAATGCATTATTTATATATGATATATTCTTATTTTTTTCCCTTATTGGATCTGGGAATTTAACTAAATACTTCTTTTCTTCATAAATAAGTGTTTTCTTTTTTTCTGACCCTTTATAACTATTTAGCTGTTCTTTAGATTTTGAAAAATCTATCATATGCTATCCCCCTTGCTTAAACATCTTGATATATAAATATACTATAACATATTTGAAAGTAATTTTCAATTAAATTTATGTATAAAAAAAGATTACCATTTCTGATAATCTAATTATTATATATATAAGCATTTTTATATAAAATACCAATAATATAACACATAGCATTAAGATATTCCTAAAAAATTAGTAATAAGCTCGCTAAATTTATCAAATTCTTTTATATGTTTAAGTTCACCATTATCCATGATAACGTACTTTCCTGTATCTTTTATATATCCAATATAACTAATGCTAGATTTTCCAAGTATTATATAATCAGTAATATCGGTATTTTCACAAAATCTAATGTTAAATTTTATGAAATCTAAAGAAGCATACCTTGGGAAATTTTTCTCTATATCATCATTATATATGCAGAAAATATTACGATCATCATAAGAAAAACCATTCATAATATGTAAAAATTCTATGTATTCTTCAGGAATATTGCATCCAAAAAGCTCTTTAAAATAACTATTAACTTTATCTGTAACATCTACTGATAGTCCTGATGGCTGGTTACCATTTTCTGAAAATTGTTTCATTTTTTCTACTATACTAAAATCGAACATACTTATATACTCCTCTACTATAAATCTATTATCTTAATATATCTGACTTTTTCTGCAGTTTATACAAATCTTTAAATATAGTACCATTGATATCTTTTTCATTTTTAATAGTAGGTATACTTAAGTGCATAAAACTGTCTGAGTCTCCTGGATAACTTGATATATTACCATTTGGATAATGTTTTAGCAATCTTCTAAAATTTAACAATAATCTTTCTGTCTTTATCTCGCTTATTAAATCTTCCTTATTGTACGCTCTTTCAAAATAATATTTTTGCTCGCTGTATAAGCTAGGAAATTTTTTTATTTTCTTTTCAGTCCACCTTTTTTCAAAATCTGATAATATTTTTTTATTTCTTTTAATGTGATAATCATAATCTAAAACATATAAACTTGGAACCTCTATTTCAGTAATTCCTTCCATTCCAAGCATATTAACAAAAATACTTAACGCCAAAAGATTTTTTGGCTCAACCTTATGTGTATCTTCTTCAGGAACTCCCTCATTTGCTTTATATTTTTTTCTGTCTATTTTTTTACTTAATTTATTTTTTTCATAACTATAGCTTGTATCCTGAATTGAGCCAACCACACACACCTTTTTGCCATTTTCCCTATTTTTATAAATTCCATATCTTATAACTGGAAGTGGATAATGTGGTCTAACAAATAACTCTTTATTATCATAGTAATTTTTATCATAAATAGTTACTTCAAACTGTCTTGAATTTTCATCCCACATTCCTGCTATACCGTTTTTTACACAAAGAACATTATCATCTAAAAAATCCATTCTGCCTAGACAAGTTTCTTCATCGTATTTTTCAAATGTAGTATCATTTATCATATCTACTTGTTTTCTTAAAAATTCTTCCGGATTATTAAAATCATCTGGTGTAGCTCTAAGCCAAATTTCTTCAAAGCAATTTTCTTTTTCACTTACATCAAGGCCTGACCTTCCTGTTGTTGTAAAATATAATTCAATATCCTTTTCATAAAATTGTCTAAGATATTCAAAAAATTTTTTGTGATCATTTATTATCATAAGAGGTAAGTCTGAGTTATCATTTTCTTTATCCTTAAGCCTTTCAATTATTTTTTGAAATTTCTCTTTATAGAAATCATACTTAATAGCATAATTATTTAAAACATCTTCTATAGAATCTATTGCCTCTTTTTCTCTAAAGTCGATATTAAAATTCGGAAAATCTTCACCAAATAATATCTTATATAACGTATATACAGAGAATTCTCTTACAACATTCTCATACGTTGGCTCCCAATCTTTAGCTACAGAACCTTTATATGTTTTCATATATGCTCCTTTAATTAAATTTATTTTTCTTTTATAGCAATTACTTCTATTTCAATTTTACAACCTTTCTTTACTAAACTATTTACTTCAACTAAGGTGCTAACTGGTTTACTTTTAGCAAAATATTTATTTCTGATAGGAGATACTTTCGAAAAGTCGTTTATATCAGTTAAAAATATTTGTGTTTTTACAACATCATCTAAACTAGAATTTGCTTCTTTTAATATTTTATCAATACATCCAAAAACATATTCTGTTTGCCCCTCTATATCTTCGCACACAACATTTCCATCTTTGTCTTGTGCAATTTGACCTGTAACAAATATCATTTCTTTACTTTCACCAATATCTACTTTTATTCCATAGAATATGCTCCCATAATTTCTGCTCCGCCTTCTGGCATTAAGCTTTCTTTATACATATTATCAATCCTTTCTAATTACTCTATTAGATCTTATCACATTCATATATAATTTTTAGGGAATAACACAATTTCTATTTTTATTTGATTTACCGTTTATTATTTAAGCTTTCTTCATAAACAGCAATTTCCAGCAAATCTTTTAATGTACTCTTGAATTACTCTTTACTATATTTTGTTTTTCTTCTAGATTATCAATATTTACAACTGAAATTATTTGTGGATTATATATTTTGTTATAGTCTTGTTCGCTCATTATACAATTTATATTGAGATCACAAATCATTCCACCACATCTATAATATGAATGATAATATAAATTATCAAACATAATAGAGCATTTTGCAGTTACTGCTTCTCCTTCTTTTAATCATTTAAGTAAAAATAACGTATTTACATGACAATTTCTTTTTAAATCTCCATTTTTA
>CAZXLZ010000020.1:0-19572 GCA_964642045.1 uncultured Clostridiaceae bacterium | reverse complement strand
TGTGACTGATTCATTTCATGGGATATGTTTTTGTTTAATTTTTAATAAAAAATTACTTTAAGTTATAATTCATTATACTCTCAAAATATTTTTCCACATCTTTAACTTTTAAATTAGTATATGTATCTAATATTCCCTTTTTTATAACATCTAAGTATTCTTTACTTGGAAGCTCTAAATCTTCTCTTTTATAAGATGAAGTAAATGTAAATATAGGCAAATTTTCATAATCATCAACATATATAATTGCATCATATGACTTTGGACCATACTCTTGCATAAAAACTTCTTTAAATTGATTCATCTTTAGTTTATATATTTTACCGTAACTGTTACCTCTATTTTCGTAATCTAGAAAAGCCACCCCACCATTCCACCTATTGCTATGTTTAGCAAAATATATAGGAAAGTTAAAAATGTATGGTTTTGCCTCTAATGGTTTTGTTTTATCACTGCATCCTTCCAAATGCCCAAACTTACCGCTTTTATCTCCATTTATATAAATCATAAATCTATCTATGTTAATATTAGAACCATAACATGCATACCAAACATAGTCATCTTCATTATATTTGTCTAATTCTTCACTACTTATTTTTTTCATTCTATCCACCTTTTTTACATGATATTTAAATTGCAACTCTCTTACATGACTAATATTATATTTTTTAAATCATATCTAGCATTCTTACATTATTTTTATATTATTTAACGTTATTCACCAATTTTTGTACTCCATAAACCATGTTTATTACAATAAGAATATAAAGTTCCTGATTTAGCATCTTTAAATGTTGCCACAGCCTCTTCTTTATCATTTAAATAAACAAACTCTTCTCTATCTTCTGTCTTTAAACATATCCATTCAATAAAGTGTTCTTCATCCATAACATGATTTACTTTAACTTCTAATATATCTCCTTTTTTCTCGTATGTTGGAAGATGTTTCTCAGCTGCTGCATTCTCTGTATTTGCTTTTAATAGAATCATTTCCTCGTCACAGCACTTAATAATGCAGTCATTCAAATCGCAATCTGTCATAACCTTTACTACTTTTCCACATTTTAAACACTTTTTTATTACTAATTCATTTTTCATACTTATACTCTCTCCTTCTTATTTTTTATACTACTACCCTTTTCTTAAATCAATAATATCAGATTCACATTCACCAGTACCAATTATTATGACAGGTACTTTAGTTTCCTCTTCAATTTTATGAATAAATTCTTTTACTTTTAATGGAAGCTTTTCATAATATCTGCATTTATACGCGTTCCAATCAATATACTGTGCAAAATTAAGTACAATTCTTGTTGGCCTGTTTATCATGACATTCATGAACCTGAACTGCTCACCAACTTTCGGTATCTCTATTTTTATAAAAATCACTTTCCTTAATTTATTATATACTATTTTAATTACTACTTGATGCTTATTAATATTTATAGGTAAAAAACTATATTTGTTTCTTATTCTCATAAAATTCATGAAATTCTATTAGTACAACCTTTTCGTATTTAGCTATGTAACACATATTTCTTACCTAAGTTTCTCTTATCATATCTTCTTCAGGAGTTTCATGGATCTTTAGTTTGCCAATAACACCACTTTATTTTTCCACTCCAAATCCTCTTTTTCATTGTAATGAGTATTTCATGGTTTTTCTTTAAAAGACAAAGAGTAGTTTTCAATTATCAATTTTTTACCTACTTTCATTTTTTATTTCTATACCTATATTTTCCTTACAAAAAAACGTTATATGTTACAAATAAAAATATTAAAAACATAAATAAAATATCAAGCCTACAACTATTAAAAATATTGAAATATATATATAATAATTAATTAATGAATTTGTTGTTCCATATATTTCGAGTATTCCTCTAATGACACTATAAACTGTTATTGTTGCAATTCCTGCATTATATAAATTTAAACTAGGTCTATTTGGCAATTTCTTTAAAATTGAAAATGCAAATAATATGGATGGTAACATTCCTAAAATAAGTGGAAATAAAAAAGCAAAAATCATATAATTTGAGTATACTTCATGACTAAAACATTCGTAAACAAAACCAAATATTGCAAGTAATATACTGATTATAACATAAACTTTTGTCTGTTTTTTAAAATAATTAATATCCAATGTATACAATATCACTCACACTTCTTTCTATAAAACCTTTACCATCTGATGTTGGATTATTTACTACCCTACCATTAAAGTACATAGTAGAAGATCCTCCTCCATCTAAATTATATGCTATTTTTACTCCAAAACCTTGCATAACTTCTGCTAATTGATATAATGATAGTCCTTTACTTTCACTACTCCTACCATCAGCCACAACATATATATAATGTAAATCATCTATAATTCCTATTGCTGTTCTTGGATTACTAGCTTGTGCTATTTTAACCTCGTCATTTTCTGATACACTAATCTTATTATTTACTATAAGTGAAGGTCCAAAAGATAACACGTTATAAGCTCCCTTGCTTAATAATTCTTGCAATGAAACTTCACTTTCTTTTATTATTTCAAAGCTTCCATCTTCGTATATCACCAAATCTTCCTTATCTGAATTTACTTTTTTCCTATAAATAACTCCATTTCTTAAAACATATCCTTTTTCTTGTACACCATAGAAATCTCCATTTATTGCTAAAATTGCATTTTTACTTGATGCAATAATTGATGTTTTTTCTATTATATTTTTTCCATAAGAATTATTAGCAAATGCAGTTTTTAAATATTTAGCACTCGAAATAATTATATCAGCAACATAGACTTTTGTATCATATTTTGTATACTCTGTAATATTTATTTCTATATTATCATCTTTATATGTATTATTGGTAACTATATTATTTGTTACTGAACTACTTACGCTATCATTAACATCGTTATTTGTATTTTCTTCTACCATATATACCTTTTTAATTACAAAAGTATCTAAAATTATATATGTTGTAAATATTGTTAAGATAGTTCCATAAAAAATAGCAAATATGTATTTTTTCTTTAATATATTCAAAGTTTTCTTCCTCCTATTTAAAAATTATTTTCTTTTGAACCAGCCAACTTGCAAAAAATAAAATAAT
The DNA here is from genome assembly GCA_964642045.1 of uncultured Clostridiaceae bacterium. Taxonomy (GTDB): domain Bacteria; phylum Bacillota; class Clostridia; order TANB77; family CAG-465; genus RGIG5057. Next base: position 16,464 of record CAZXLZ010000020.1, on the reverse strand, counting down.
TTCAGTCACTACTTTTGATAGATATTTGTTAATTAATAGGTAATTAGCTAAATAATTTAATATGAATGTATTTAATACTAAGATCATAATTGCAAGTAAAAAATACTGAGATGCAGATTTAGTTATTTTCTTTTTGCTATTAAATACGATTTTTCTATTTATAGTATAATTTACAGTTGCACTTATAAATCTTGCTAATATATTAGATAAAACAATCTTATTAAATACAATATTAAAAAATATATATAACAAATAATCAACTACAAAACTGATTAAAGATGCACAAGAAAATATAAGTATTTGCTTATAAATACGAACTGAATCTTTTATTGTATTAAAATGCGAATTAGAATTATTATCTATATATATTGTTTCAATTTCAATTTCCTTTATGTCTATTTGATTTCTTGTGCATTCCAATAATACATTCATTTCATATTCATATCTTTCTCCTTTTACTTCTACTAAAAAGTCTATAAGCTCATTGCTAAAGGCTCTTAAACCCGTTTGAGTATCATAAACATCTTTACCAGTAGCTAAGTTATATACAAGTCTTGTAGCTGAATTTCCAAAATTACTTCTAAATGGAGTTTTACTAGAACGAATCCTTTTTCCTATAATTAATTCATTAGGATTTTTTTCAGCTTCATTGCATATTTTCTTTACATCATTAACACCATGTTGTCCATCACAATCCAATGTAACCACAATATACTCATTTTTGTAATTTTCTCTTATGTAGTTCAAAGCTGTTTTTATGCTTCTGCCTTTTCCACAATTTTGTAAATGATGTAGTACAGTCGCATATGTTTCTGATTTATCAAATATATCTTCAGTTTCTTTGCTACTTCCATCATCAACTACAACTATTTTAAAATCTTTTTCTTTTAACTTTTTTAATAAATCTAGCATATTCTCCTGTGGTTCATATGCTGGAATTATTGCTATATTTAACATATATTTGCTCCCCTTAACTTCATTTTGCAATCACTACTTGATGCTCATCACTATACATAAAATTTGTCGTTATCTCATCTAAATAACATTTTTCATATTCAATCTTATTTTCATCCAGCCATTTAATAATGAGTGGGTAAGTTTTATTCTTAAAACTAAAAAAGCCTAGCTTAGTAAAATATGAATAATTGTTATCTTTATATACCTTTGGCTTTTTTAGCCAGTTAACATCACTGGAATTTATAAAATTTTCCCAATCTTCTTTAGGGCAGTTACTACTATTCCATATCTTACTTTTTAGTGCTTCATACACACCAATGCCTTCATAAGTTACAAGATAATACATTTTCATTTAAATTTCTATCCTTTTTAATCTATTTTTCTTTTTTAATTACTTTTCAAACCCTTTTTTTACAATTTGGCTTACCTCATTAATCTTTATATAATTATCTTCAGTTCTAAAATTTGCTTTTGCATATTCAAATATTTTCCCTATATTCTCCATAATATCATCACAAATGTCTGACATCCATTTGTGTCTTGGAAGTATCCATATATGAAAGTGTCTATTTTCTTTTTCTTCAAATATAACATTAAATCTATCACATACATTGTTATTTCTAAGTATCAATATAGTCTTATCTACTATCTTAAATATCTCTACTTTTTCTTCATCTGTTAGTTCACAAAATTTCTCAACACATCTTTTTGGTGAAGCTATCATAAATCCTGGTATTGGCAGCTCCCAGTCTTGTGACAGTGTAAATCTATCATTTTCATAAGCCATAGAGCAAGGTAATTCAAACTCATGTCTTGCATATGCACATCCAGGACAGCCTTCAAAATAGACTTCTTCATTAATATAATTTATAAATTTCATATTGTTATTTTCCCCCTTTTTTGAGTTTGTGTCAACTGCTAAATATTATCCTATCCTTCTTTATACACTTACTACTATAATTAAAATATTTTTACCATATCAATATTAGAAGCTTTATTATTCACATAAGCTGATATAGCATGCGTTATCCAATCATAAGCTCTTAATTCATCTTTCATACTAAGTATTTCTTCATAAGTAAACCATTTAACATCTAATATCTCTTCTTTATTAAAAGATATATTATCTTCTAATAATTTAGTAGCAAAAATAATACTTACCCAAGAATTATCTTTAAGTACTTTATTGCCTATTTGAAGTACGCTTAAGATTTCTACTTTACATCCGCATTCTTCAAATACTTCTCTTTTTGCTCCATCAAATATTGTTTCATTTGGATCTAAATGTCCAGCTGGAAGATTCCATTTTCCTCTACATTTTTCCTTAGCCTCTTGTACTAATAAAAATTTACCATCTTTTTCTACCACTCCACCTACTATAATAATTCCCATTATTATTCATCCTTTCATTAAATTTTATTCATATATTATACCATAAATTTTCAAAATTATATTAATGTTAATCCATCATAAACATTACCATAAAATCTTCTATAGAAAATATCTTATCACTGTTTGGCAAATTAACATACTGATAAGCACCATTATTTTTTGCTACTAAAAATACATCATCTGTCCAAGAGACTTCACCTTTTCCAGTTATTTTTACTTTCCACTCTGAACTTCCATAAGATGCAGTAGTATTTGTTGTATTTATGTATTTAAATCCATAGTTTGCCTGTCCATTATCAATTTTATAAATATACGTTGAATACGTGATTTCTCCAGAGCCACCGATTAAAAACTGCAATATAATTATCTGGAATTTTATTCATATTTCTTTCTTTAAAATATATTCCGAATAGATAACACAAGCAAAGCTATTATGACGATACTAATTATTAATTTTATATTTTTACTATTCATAAAATACTCCCTACAATCTATTAAAGTATAAATTTATTACCAGATTTCTTTATCTATTAATTTAACATATCCCACTTCTTTTATATAGCCCATTTTCTCATAAAATGCCTGTGCCACAGTATTAGTTTCTTCAGCAATTAAAGAAATAAAATCACAATTATTTTTTTTAGCAAATTCATAGATATATTCAAACATTTTTGTTCCAATTTTGTTTCTTCTATATTCTTCTTTTACGCCAAAGTTCCAAACTGTTAAAAATGGTTTTAAATTTTCTACAATGTCATAATTTATTATAACCGTAGCTAGTCCAACTATTTTTTTATCTACTTTAGCTACTATATTATGATATAATGGATTACTTTCAATACTAGAGTATATGTCTATTAGTTTATTATAATCAGTAATTACATTATGATTTGTGTCATAAATATTTACCGCTTCCTTTAAATCTTCCTTTTTTAATTTTTCTATTATTACATCCATATAAATAAGCTCCTTATTATATTAATTAAATATTCTCTATATCCGTTTTTTAACTCTTCTTTTTAACTTAATATTTTTTGGTTAAGTTTCTAGCTTATATTTAACTATATCTGCATATTTGATTAATATTAATCTTTATAATATGTTTGTATACTACTGCTAGGCTTATCCGGATTTGTTAGCCTAACCAAACCTTGCTTAATTGCAGGATGTAAATACTGATTTCGTAATGTTGTCTTAGATTTTATGTTTAATCGTTTCATTAATTCATTTGCACTCAAAGGACAATTTTTTTCCATAACACTTAGTAACTTATTAATATTAATTGTTTGTTGGTCAATAGGCGTGCTAGGTGTTGATAATGCCTCATCTAATGTTTTATCTATCATACAAAGCATAAATTCTATAAATTCAGTTGAGTTTCCTTTTTTATTGCAACTAGCAATAGCTTTGTAGTAATCATCTTGGCATTTATGTATTTGTGATTCAATTGGAAGATATTCAAATGACTCTTTCCAATTATATAGTAATATATTTTGCCACAATCTCACTGTTCTTCCGTTACCATCACTAAAAGGATGAATAAATAAAAACTCATAATGAAACACACTTGATAAAATAAGTGGATGTAATTTATCCTTATTTTCATTCATCCAATTAAATAGGTTATTCATTAAAGTTTTTACCATTTCAGGTGGAGGACATACAAAAATACACTTATCACCATCGAAAACACCCTCTGCACCTTTTCTAAATTCTCCTGATTCATTAACAGTTAAAAACGTCATAACACTATGAACATGTTTTAAATCATTAATAGAATATGGATCTACTTCTTTTATCATTTCATATGCACTGTACGCGTTTTTTACTTCTTGGATTTCTCTTTGTGGCCCAATTACAATTTTTCCTTCAATAACATCTCTAACTTGACCTAATGTTAAGTTATTATTTTCTATTGCCAGTGATGAATGAATGGAATTAATTCTAGTCTGTTTTCTTAAATATGGTTTTTTACTAAGATTGGTAAAGTTATCTAATTTAGTAATCTTTTCTGATATCGTTGTTGCTTTTGATAATATTTCTGGTGTTATATCAAAAGGTGGAATATATTTTTCCATAAATGATCACCTCGTTTTTTATAATATTATTATACTACTTTAAATAATATTAATCAATGTATCTTAGTCAAAACTTAGTCAAATCTTAATCAAAAAAAAAAAGAATCTAATTAAAATAGACTCTTTACTTACGATTATTATTCATTTTAAACTTTATACTTCTTTTTTCAAATTATCAAACATATAAACTTTACCACCTATTAAGTATCATCTAATAATTAACATTTCTGCAAAGATGATACGGTTTTAGATTTTCTGATATTTTCTTTGAATAGGAAAAAAAATAATCGTTTATTTCTATCATATCTATATCCTTTAACTTACTTTTAATATAATCTATTATAACTATTTGACTTGCTCTAATTTCCACCTCATATTCAGATGAAATATCTATTTCTACTTTGCTATCCACTATATTTGAAAGCTCTTCATCATAGCAAATAAAATTTAAAGCCCTCAAAACTTGTGGAATTTTATAATCAGCACATCCTACTAAATTTGAATAGTCCACCTCTATATTTTCTAAATGTTTTCTTATATGAAGTATATCTGATACAAGAAGCTGCGCTAGTTTATAAAAATAAACAGTTTTTCCTTCGTAACTTCTCTCATCTTTGAATGAGTCAAAATTTTGAGCTATTATATCAAAAAGTTCAGAATCTCTAGTTATATTCTTTGTATATTCATAAAAACTTCCATTCATCTTTTCTTTTATAATTTTACTTACGCCTTCTAAAGTATTATACCTTTCCTCAAGTAAAGGTATATCACTATCTATCCCCTTAATTAACTATTTAAACTCTTCAAAAGTTATATCCATGAGAGCCTCTAAAGAATTTTCTTTAACATACTTTAATAGTACATATAAAAGTGCATCACTTCCATCTTTTAATCCATCCTCAGTAGATATGGTCCATTTATTATTTCCAAAGAAAGAATAATCTATAGATTCAAAAATAACCATAAAGTTTATAACATTTTCTATTCCTATACTAAATAAATTATATGGATTATTACATAGCCAGTAGTTTTGTTTAGAAATATCTATTTTATCTATAAATTCATCTATTTTATCATACTGAATTCTTACATGTTTAGAACTTTTTGCTACATATTTAGAGCTTTCTATTATATTTTCTAATTTTAGCATATATAAACCTCACCTTTATTACTTAACACTATTTTCTATAAAATCAATAACATCTGTTTCATCTTCTTCAATAAGTAATTCATCTTCCTTAGTTAAATCAGGAAAATATTTACCTAGCTTTTTATTTACAGATATGCTGTATAGAGGATACCCTTCTTTTACTTTTTCATGTGGCTTATCTACTATATAGAAATTTTCTTTATTCCATGTATATGTGAATACTTTTTCACCATTTATTAATGCCATACCGTATACCCATCTACCAGTTAGTTTGCCATCTTCACCATATGTCTTTGCAAGATTTGCATAATACTCTATCATTTCTGCATCTGATAGATTCTTTCCACCTACTCTTCTAACGTAAAGTCCTGGCTGTATATCCTCTGGCACATTTTCTAAATACAAACTATCATCCATGGCAAATACTGGCATATTAATCTCATTAGAATTTAAAACTGCTCTTGCTTTTATTAAAGCATTTTCTATAGCATCTTTTCCGTCTTCATTTACATTTAAATTTATGCCTAAATCCTTTAAAGATAGAGTTTCTATTCCTCTTTTTAATAACTTATCTTTAAATCTATTTACCTTACTTACATTACTTGTCGCAAAAAGTACCTTTTTCATTTTTTCCTCCTATAAAAAATATGAGATGATAAAAGAACTTTCGCCACCTCATATAAGTAGATTTGCTAAAACTAATTTATATATTCAAACTCCCTAAATAACAATATGTTTAAGGAGCTTGGTATATAAATTATTTTTGTTACTTTATAGCCATATATAAAGACTTATTACCAGTTAAATCGATGTTTTTTGCACTTTCACATAAATTTTTAAAAAGTTTATTATAATTTACATTACTCAGTAGTACTATCATGACTGTTAAAACTGCTGCTAGTGCAAATTTTCTTTTTGTTCCAACTGTTCTTGTCATTAAATTTTCCTTTAATATTCTATAATCTTTATAATTTTTAACTGTAACTTCAAATTGCTTGTCCGTTTCATAAAGACTAACAAGCATAACTCTTCTACCTCTATAATACATTTTTTCTAATCTTTTTATATTATTAAAATGAATTACATAATCATCTCCTATATATGATGGAGCATTAAAAGAGTTAAATAAACTGTCATATGCTATCTTAAGCATATGTATACCATCTTCTTCTATCCATATATCATTCCACTGCTTATTTATTCCTTTACCACTTACCATATTTATAACTCCTTTTGCGATAACATTTTAAATAACAGCGTAGCCATATATTAATCTATAAGTAATTAACACATGGCTATAGTATTATATTATACATTTTTTTCTTTTAATTTAGCAGCTTTACCTACTCTATCTCTTAGATAGTAAAGTTTAGCTCTTCTTGTCTTACCAACTCTAGTTACTTCAACTTTTTCTATTTTTGGTGAATTTACTAAGAAAGTTTTTTCTACACCAATACCTTCAGATATTTTTCTTACAGTAAAAGTTTTGTTTATTCCAGAGTTTTGCATTTTTATAACAATACCTTCAAAAATCTGTATTCTTTCTCTGTTTCCTTCTTTTATTTTTAAGTGTACTTTAACAGTATTACCAACTTCGAAATTAACAGCATTTTCTTTTGAATATTCACTTTCAATTGCTTTTATTATGTCCATTTTATTCCCTCCTCATCTTCTCTTTATTTTATTAATTTTCTTTAATTTAACATATCAGGTCTATTTTTTAAAGTTAGCTCTAAAGATTTTTCTTTTCTATAGTTTTCTATTTCTTTATGATTTCCTGAAAGTAGTACTTCTGGCACCTTTAAATCTTTCCAAATAGTAGGTTTAGTATATTGTGGATACTCGAGTTTTCCATTTGTATGAGATTCATCTTTTAGAGATTCTTTAGTTATAACTCCATCAATCAGTCTTGAAACAGAATCTATTAGAACCATAGCTGGAAGCTCTCCACCAGTTAAAACATAGTCTCCTATAGATATTTCTTCTATATTATACTTTATTAAAACTCTTTCATCTATACCTTCATAATGCCCACAAATTAATATATATGTAGTATCAAGACAGTCATTTGCTAAACTTTCACATAAGTTATATGATAAAACTTTTCCTCTAGGTGACATGTATATTACCTTACTTTTTTTAGTCGTGCACATACTTAACGCCTTATCAATAGCCCTAGATAATGGTTCTGGCATAATAACCATACCAGCTCCTCCACCATAAGGTGTATCATCTATTTTTCTATATGGATTATCAGCAAAATCTCTAATATCTAGAAGTTTAACATCTAATTTTTCTTTTTCTATCGCTCTTTTTATAATACTAGAGCTTAAGAAACCACTAAAAATATCTTCAAAAAGTGTTAGAACTATAAAATGAAGCATTACTCTAGTCCCTCCATCATTTTTACATAAACTTCTTTTTTAGATATATCTACTCTTTCAACAACATCTTTAATTGCTGGAAGATATACATCCTTATTATCAGTTTTTACTTCATATACATCATTTGATGAGCCTGTATATACATATGATATAACTCCTAGATAAATATACTCTTCATCTTCATTATATCTTTTATATACCTTGCACCCAATTAAATCTTGAACATAATAGGTATCATTCTCTTTTATTTCTTCTTTTTTTATAAATAAATATTTACCTATATATTTTTGTGCTTCATCAGGTGTACTAATATTCCTAAATTTAACTATTAACATATTTTTAAATATGCTACTTTTTTCTACTTTTAAGACCTTTTCATCTAAAAAAAACTCTTTATAGCTAGCTAAATTCTTAATATCATCAGTATACGTATATACTTTAACAGCTCCTAAAATTCCATGAACCGATACTATTTTTCCTACTTTTAAAAATTCCATAACTTACTTTTCTTCTTCAATCTCTATAGAAACTTTTTTACCATCTTTCATAGCATAAGAAGAAACTATTTCTCTAATTGAACGTATTATCCTTCCTTCTTTTCCAATAATTCTACCCATATCTTCTTTTGCAACTTTAAGTCTCAATATTTGTTTGCCCATATCATCAAGTCTTTCTTCAATGGATACTTTTTCTGGAAAAGCAACTAATTTTTCTACTATGAACTTTAACAAATCTTTATACATTTAACTTCCTCCTAAACTTCTATACCTGCTTTTTTCATAAGTGCCTTTGCAGTTTCTGTTGGTTTTGCACCATTTTTTATCCATTTTAGTGCTTTTTCCTTGTCGATGTTTATAACGTTTGGTTCTACCATTGGATTATATACACCTACTTTTTCTATAAATCTACCATCTGCTGGATATCTAGAATCTGCAACTACTAATGTGTAATATGGGCTTTTTTTTGCACCATCTCTTCTTAATCTTATCTTTACCATAAAGCTTTTCACCTCCTTAAAATGTATATATATTATATTTTTTACTTATTTTATCTAAATCCTTTTCTTTTTACTCCAAGAGCTGCCAGTGGATTTTTACCATTTGATATTTGTTTCATCATTTTTTGCATCTGCTCAAATTGGTTCATAAATTTATTTATGTCTTCTACTTTATTTCCACTACCTTTTGCTATTCTTTTTCTTCTTGAAGCATCAAGAATTTTCGGATTTTGTCTTTCTTTTTTAGTCATTGATGTAATTATTGCATCTATCTTAAATAGCTTGCTTTCATCTATATCTGCATCTTTTATTTCTTTTGGAACACCTGGAACCATAGCTAGAATTGATTTAAATGACCCCATTTTTCTAATCTTTTTCATATACATTAAGTAATCATCTAAGGTAAACTCATTTTTCCTCATTCTTTTTTCCAGCTCTAAAGCTTCTTTTTCATCAAAAGCCTCCTGAGCCTTATCTATTATACTAAGTACATCTCCCATACCAAGTATCCTTGATGCAACTCTTTCTGGATGAAATTCTTCTAAATCAGATAATTTTTCACCAACTGATGCGAATTTTATGGGTTTAGATGTTATAGCTTTAACAGAAAGTGCTGCACCCCCACGAGTATCAGAATCCATTTTTGACATTGTTATTGAATCTATTCCAACAACTTCATTAAACTTTTCAGCAACATTTACAGCTTCTTGACCTACCATGCTATCTACCACTAGCATTATTTCGTGTGGCTTTATAGCTTTCTTTAAATTAACAAGCTCCTGCATAAGTTCATCATCTATTTGAAGTCTACCTGCAGTATCTACTATAACTACATCGCAAAGTTTTGAATTTGCCTCTTTTATACCATTTAAAGCTATTTTAACAACATCTTTTTCATCATTTTCACTATGAACTGGTATATTAAGGCTTGCACCTAAAGTCTCAAGTTGTTTTATAGCTGCTGGTCTATATACATCACAAGCTACCATAATAGGCTTTTTTCCATTTTTTCTTAAGTAATTACTTAATTTTCCACAAAGAGTTGTCTTACCACTACCTTGAAGACCGATAAGCATTATTATTGTAGGTGGATTAGAGCTTATTTGAATTTTTGATGTGCCATCTCCTAAGAGCGAAGTTAGCTCATCTTTAACAATCTTTACAACCTGCTGACCAGGAGTTAGACTTTCTAGTACGTCTTTTCCTAAGGCTTTTTCAGAAATATTAGCTGTAAATTGTTTTACCACTTTATAGTTAACATCAGCCTCTAAGAGTGCAAGTTTTATTTCTTTTAGCATTTCACTTAAAACTTTTTCATTTATTCTCGTCTCGCCCTTTAACTTTTTTACTATATTTTGAAGTTTATCTGAAAGACTTTCAAACATTGTATCCTCCTATTTTTCTTTTAATTTTTCTAATATTTCATATATCTTTTCACTTTGAATATTTTCATCCTTAAGCGTGCTTTCTAACTCTTTAATTTTCTCATTTTGCTTATACATTCCAACTACTTCTTCAAATTTTTCTAGCTGATTTTCTGCTGTTTTAAGAGCCGACCTTACTGCTTGAAATGTTACATACTCATTTTGTGCAATTTCTCTTAATGATAAGTCACACATATAATACTCTTCAAACATTTTTGCCTGATTTTTTGTAAGTAGTTTTCCATATATATCGTATAGTGCAATAAGTCTTAATTTATCCATATTTTCACCTTAATCTATATGTAAAGAAAATTTACTTTACTATTATACATTTTTAAGCCTCATTTGTCAAGAAAAATACATAAAATTGATATAATTATTGATATTATCCCTTAAAGATTGAATTTTATGTAAATATATGGTATAATTAAATTGTTATTAATAGACTATTTTGAAATAATATTTCAAAACACATATCCCCAAAAAAATTTTAAAAGGAGAAACAAATGGAAAAAATTATGAATTGTCCTATTGACAAGTGCCCCCTCGATTTACTTGCTGAACTCGGCGAGCGGACTAAAGACTGCAAAATTTATTTAGATCAAAAGGCTTTAGAGAAGCTGCAAGAAAGCTGCAGCAAAAGCGTATCTACTGATAGTAGACTCCTTAGCATGTTTTGGGCTGCTTCCAGAACATATCCCAGCACAGAACTCCTGGTCTCCAAAGAAAAGACAAAGGACGGCTACTTTGAAATTTTATACATCAAAGCTGATGATATAGCTTTTGAAGAGCCATCTTGCAATCCGAAAGAAATATTCAAAATAAAAATGGCAGCTTAAAAAAGGAGAAAATAAAACATGAAAATAGACCCTATCTATTGTCCAAAGGATAAAGACCCTCGTGACTTTTTGGCTGAGCTTGGAGATCAAACAAAAAATGCATGGATTTATGTTAGCGATGGTTTCTATTCTAATCTTTGTGCAACGTGTAGTTCTTTTGGAAGTCTTAATGCTTCCAAGCATTTAAAACTTAAGTGGTACCTTTATGATAATGAAACTACGATAATAATAAAATTTGTTACCGTAGACTCATGTTTATGGAATGAAATAACTTCTATACATTCAAAAGACATCGCCTTTAAGGAAAAAAGTCCTAATCCAACTGATATACTCTTTATCAAAATGGAGGATGAAAAATGACATCATGTATAACAAATACTTCCATAGAGCAACGGTTATTCTCCAAAGAGGCAATATGCTTACCTCCTAAAGAGCGATTAAACCTGCTCTTAAAAGCTAAAACGTACCCTGTTGTGAGGAAACATACATCAGCTAAAGCGCAAATAAAAGAGATGATTGATTTATATAATCTCTTATCTCTCGCTATTACTCAGTATTTTCCTAACGAGAAATCTGAAAGTAATTTTATTACGCTAAGCTTTCTTGCTTCAAGAGATTCTGATGACCTCGTAGATAATAAATTAGCTGAAGGCTTCAAATTGTTAAAAGAATATGAAGAATTGGAAAACAGAATAACTGCCATTCAAGAGTTATTCTATGAATACAAATCAGTCTTCCCTGATTTGTACGAGCTTTTCAATCTTGACGAGATTGTTAATGAAAAAATATCGAGCATAATCGAAAACTCAAGGAAAATGCTCTCCTCTAATCCGTCATATACTCAAAAATTGATGGAAAGATGGGAATTAGCTTAAAAAGAAAAAATCAGTTGGAATTAATTTTCTAACTGATTTTCTTTTGATTATATTATAACTTTTCTCTCATTGTTTTATAATATTCTTATTTTTATGTAATAGCATCTATATTATTTGACATAATTTTTAAAATGTGTTATAATATTAATTGTATGTTATAAGAAAAACACGCATAAATTTATGTGGATAAACAGCACATATTATATATGCGTAAAACAAGAAAGGAACTTATTATGACTAATTCAATTTTTTCTAAGACTCAAATTGATACACTTATCTCTGCATGCATTAAAGAATGCGAGACAATAAACGAGACAACAAACTGGTATAATGAAGAGGTTGAGATTATATAGAAAAGGAGGTATATTCTGAAAAAGAGCTGAGTGATACTTTCTCTAAGCTGTTGGATATGAAGGAAGATGCACTTGATGATTTAGTGCTTTCTAAGCTAATTTCCATCACTTTCAAAATGGAGGATTATAACCTTGTTGAGAGGTTAATCAAGATGATTACACCTACTACAGATTTCAGTTTTAAATATCACCATTGTGTGGGTAATGCTGTAGAGCATAGCAATACTGCTATAATCTCGCTGTTCCTTAACAATCTTGAAGGTGTCCCTCTTCATAAATTCATAGTTCCTTTAGTGGTTGCATCCGCAAAAAGAAACAAAATTTCACTGATTAAGCCAGCACTTTTTGTAGCAAGTTACGAAACACTTGAATCGCTTTATAGCTACTTACGTTATCACTACTATAACGAGGTACCCGAAGTAACCTGCTTAATCAAAGAAGAGATGAATAATCGCAATGAGGCAGCTTCCTAAGATTATTTAGTCAAAAACACATCCTATTAATTTAGGATGTGTTTTGTTATTTAGTTATATAAGCTCTATTATAGCCATATCAGCACCATCGCCTTTTCTAGGCACTAACTTTATTATTCTAGTATATCCGCCTTTTCCAGCTTCATATTTTGGTGCTATATCATTAAACAATTTTTCTGTTAAGTCAATTGTTTTTCCTTCACTATCTTTTACTTTATTTACTTTAGTAAACATTTTTCTTCTAGCAGCTAATTTTGATGGTTTATCTACATTAACATTTTCTTTTACTACTTCTCTTACAATAGCTTTATATTTATTGCCATTTTTAGAAGTTCTTTCTTCTGTTACTTTTTTACCATTTTTATCTAATTTAGCTCTAGATATTGTTTTTTCTTTAACTTCAAAGTTATCTTTTTCTTTGATAGCTAAACTAATTAAACTATCAGCTATAGGTTTTACTTCTTTAGCCTTAGCAAGTGTTGTTTCCACCTTACCATTTAAAATTAAAGATGTAGTTATATTGTTAAGTAATGATTTTCTGTGTGAAGTTGTTCTTCCTAGTTTTCTAACTCCTGCCACTTTAATTTCCTCCTTCTTTAGAATTAATCTTCTTCTTTATTGAATTCAAGACCTAAATCATGAATTTTATTAATTACTTCCTCTAAAGATTTTTTACCTAGATTTCTTACTTTTATCATTTCATGCTCTGTTTTACAAACTATGTCTGCAATTGTATGCATACCAGCTCTTTTTAAACAGTTATATGATCTAACTGAGAATTCTAAATCTTCAATAGGTGTTTCAAGTAATTTATCTTTCTTAGATATTTCTTTGTGGGACATTATTGACATAGTTTTTGCAATTTCAGATAAATCTATAAACATCTCTAAATGTTCATATAATATCTTAGCTGCCATACTAAGTGCTTCAAATGGTTCTATAACACCATTAGTCCAGATTTCAAGTACTAAACTATCATAATCTGCTGATTTACCAACTCTTGTTTTACCAACTGTAAAGTTAACTTTCTTAACAGGTGTAAATATAGCGTCTATTGGAATAACATTTACAGCATCCATTTCAGATTTTTCTGCAACGATGTACCCTCTACCTCTAGTTGCTGTCATATCTATGTTAAGCTCTGCTCCTTCATCTACATATGCGATATGTAAATCTTGATTTACTATAGAGCAGCTGCCATCTGTTATAATATCTTTTGCAGTTACTTCACAAGGTCCAACAGCTTTTATAGAAAGCTGTTTATCATCTGTATCACCGCATTTTATACATACTTGTTTTAAGTTAAGTATTATATCAGTTACATCTTCTGTAACACCTGGAACTGATACAAATTCATGAGTAACTCCATCAATCTTGATAGAATTTAGTGCATAACCTGGAAGTGATGAAAGAAGTATTCTTCTTAATGAATTTCCAAGTGTTATACCAAAGCCTCTTTCTAAAGGCTCAACTTCAAATCTTGCATAATATGTGTCAACATCAACTGCAACACATTTTATTTCTGGTCTTTGCATTTCAACCATTTAAAATTCCCCCAATCTGAGCGTGCTCTGATTACACACACTCTAAATAATTTGCTCTGATTACACAAATTACATTGAACGTTTATATAATATACAGTACTATTACTAATTTCTTGAGTATAACTCTACTATTAGACTTTCTTGTACTTCAAAATCAATATCTTCTTTAACTGGTTTTCTAACAATTTTAGCTTCTAGCTTATCTTTGTTAAAATCAATCCAGCTTGGTATTAATCTTGTTTTATTTACTTCTAAAGAATCTACGACTGCTTTATTTGCTTTTTTAGATTCTCTAACTTTTATAACATCACCAACTTTGCAAATGTATGATGGGATATTAACTTTTCTTCCATTTACTTCTAACATTTCATATGTTACAAGTTGTCTAGCTTCAGCTCTAGATTTTCCAATACCTAATCTATATGCGATATTGTCAAGTCTTAATTCTAAAGTTTGAAGTAATAATTCACCAGTTTTACCATTTACTCTAGCTGCTTCTTCAAAATATTTTCTAAATTGTTTTTCAGCAACACCGTAAACGAATTTAACTTTTTGTTTTTCTTTAAGCTGAATTCCATACTCACTAAGTTTTCTTCCGTTTTTCTTAGGTTTTCTATTTGATTTCTTATCTATTCCTATAACTGTAGGTTCTATACCTAAAGCTCTACATTTTTTTAGAATAGGTCCTCTACTAATTGCCATTTTACTTAAAACACCCCCACTACACTCTTCTTCTCTTTGGTGGTCTACAACCATTATGAGGAATTGGAGACACATCTTTAATCATAGTAATTTCTAGTCCAGCTGCTTGAAGTGATCTTATAGCAGCCTCTCTACCACTACCAGGTCCCTTTACAAATACTTCTACAGATTTTAGACCGTGCTCTTTTGCTGCATTAGCCGCAGTTGTTGCTGCTTCACCAGCTGCAAAAGGAGTATTTTTTCTTGATCCTTTAAAACCAAGTCCACCTGCACTAGCCCATGAAATAACATTTCCAGCTTCATCTGTCATTGTAACTATTGTATTGTTGAAAGAAGATTGGATATGTGCTGCGCCAGTTGGTATATTCTTTTTAACTTTCTTTTTTGTTACTGTTTTTTTAACTGCCATTTTTAACTATACTCCTTTCTTACCTGCTACAACTTTTCTTGGTCCTTTTCTAGTTCTAGCATTTGTTTTTGTTCTTTGTCCTCTAACTGGTAAACCTTTTTTGTGTCTTTGACCTCTGTAGCAATTGATTTCCATTAATCTTTTAATGTTTAGAGAAACTTCTTTTCTTAAGTCTCCTTCTACTGTATAATCTCTTTCGATTATAGCTCTTACTTTTGCTTCATCTTCATCAGTGAAGTCCTTTATTCTTTTGTTTGCGTCTATACCAGCTTCTGCTAGTATTTTTCTTGATGCAGAACGTCCTATACCATATATTGATGTAAGTCCTATTTCTGCAATTTTAGACTTTGGTAAGTCTACTCCAGCAATACGTGCCATTTAAAATTACACCCCCACTAATTAACCTTGTCTTTGTTTGTGTTTTGCATTTTCACAGATTACTCTAACTACGCCATTTCTTCTGATTACTTTGCACTTATCACAAATCTTTTTTACTGATGGTCTTACTTTCATTTTGAATCCTCCTTAAAACACTTTTTAAAAGTATTTTTAATCTTTACTTTTAAGTTTAAACCATGTTTTGCTTTTTTATTTAATTTGAAATGCAAGGTATTAAATAAAAAAGACTTATATATTGTAAAAATCTAAACAAATGTGGGATACCTATACCCCATACAGCCGCTCTTATTTGTTATAGACTTTTTACACGAATTTAAATATATTTGGAGCTATTTTGATCTCCATGTTATTCTACCTTTTGTAAGGTCATATGTAGATAGTTCTAGTTTTACCTTATCTCCTGGTAAAATCTTAATGTAATTCATTCTAGCCTTACCGGAAATATTTGTTATTACCTCTTGCCCTTTTTCAGGTTTTACTTTAAATTT
>CAZXLZ010000019.1:0-21874 GCA_964642045.1 uncultured Clostridiaceae bacterium | reverse complement strand
TTCTCTCCTTTCAGCAACAGTCTTTATATTAAGCAAATGTTTTATTCCTACATTTTCAGATATAGAGTTACCACCCCATGATCCGCAACCAAGTGTAAGTGAAGGTGCAAGTTTAAAGTTATATAAATCACCTATTCCACCTTGTGAAGATGGTGTATTAATTAAAACTCTACAAGTTCTCATAGCAAAAGAAAATTCATCTATCTTTTCTTTTTCTGTAATTGTATTTATATAAAGTGATGAAGTATGACCTAGTCCTCCTCCTGCTATAAGCTCAGATGCTTTTTCTAAAGCATCTTTAAAGCTTTTTGATTTATACATGGCAAGTACTGGTGATAATTTCTCATGTGCAAATTCTTCAGATGGATCTGTTTTTTCAACTTCTCCTATAAGTATTTTTGTATCTTCTGGAACTTTAACTCCTGAAAGAGCTGCTATAGTGCTTGCTTTTTGTCCTACTATTTTGGCATTCAAAGCTCCATCTATAATTATAGTTTTTCTTACTTTATCTAGCTCTTTTCCTTTTAAGAAATAACAACCTCTTTTTTCAAATTCTTCTCTTACCTTATCATATATTTTAGAAGATACTATAACTGATTGTTCTGATGCACAAATCATTCCATTATCAAAAGTTTTAGAATGAATTATTGAGTTTACAGCAAGAAGAATATCTGCTGATTCATCTATAATTGCTGGTGTATTTCCTGCCCCAACTCCAACGGCTGGTTTTCCACTTGAATAAGCAGCTTTTACCATACCCGGTCCACCTGTTGCAAGTATTGTATCAGATTCTTTCATAAGCACATTAGTAAGCTCAAGTGATGGAACATCTATCCATGATATAATTCCTTCAGGAGCACCTGCCTTTACTGCAGCTTCAAGTACAATTTTAGCTGCCTCTATTGTTGAATTTTTTGCTCTAGGATGTGGACTAATAATTATACCATTTCTAGTTTTTAGAGCTATTAAAGTTTTAAATATTGCAGTAGATGTAGGGTTAGTAGTTGGTATAACTGCAGCAATAAGTCCAATTGGCTGAGCTATTCTCTTTATTCCATATGAACTATCCTCTTCTATAACTCCACAAGTTTTCTCATTCTTATATTTATTATATATGTATTCTGAAGCATAATGATTTTTTATAACCTTATCTTCAACTATACCCATACCAGTTTCCTCTACTGCCATTTTAGCAAGAGGAATTCTTGCACTATTTGCAGCAGTCGCAGCTGCTAAAAATATTTTATTAACTTCTTCTTCTGTAAACTTCGAAAACTTTTCCTGAGCTTTTCTTACATCGTCTATAGCTTCTTTTAACGTATCTAAGCTATCTACTACTTTATACTTCTTCATAAATCTCCTCCTCTTTATTTAAGTATATCATACTTAAGTATTGTATATTATTTTTTTAAAATTATCAATATTTTTATGCATTTAATAATTGAAAAAAGTATGAAAAATGATATAATAAAAAATAACATATTGGGGAGGATTTATGAAAAAAAATATATTACAATTAACTATATTTGGCCCTACTCTACTATTTATAGCAATAATGTTTTTTTTAATTACTCAAAAAGCCCCAACAGTTGGCATAGATAATTATTATGCTATGCATACTATAGATCAAGATATTAACTTACCTTTTTTACTATCTAGGGCAATTTATAGATGCCTTACTTGGAATGCCAGAATTGGCGAATTCCTATATTACTTTATTGCGCCACTTGCACATATTATACATGACATCTTGAATACTATGTTTTTTATAGTTTTCATTCTTCTTATTCTTTTTTACGCATTTGACTATGATGATAAAAAACATATAAGTAAAAAGAATTTTTCATATTATGCACTTATAATATTTGCTATTATACTTGTATTTGAACCTTTATTATGGTCAGACTTCTTTTGGATAGCAGGTTCGTGTAATCATTTTTGGGGAATATGTATCTTACTTACATTTTTTATACCATTTAGAAAGTTCTACTTTAAAACCTATAAAATGTCTAAAACCAAGCTTTCATTATACTGCTTATTAGGTATTATAGCAGGGACTACATCAGAAAATATTGTTCCAGTATTGTTGATAATTATATCAACAATAATTATTTATAAATATATTAAAGAGAAAAAAATATATTCTTGGACTATCATTTCATTTATATCCTTACTTATTGGATACATTTGGCTTATGTTTAATCCTTCTACTTGGTATAGATACAATAATATGGGAAATCAAGATTGGGCAGAGGGTACAAAAATTAATATGTTTTATCAATTTTTCACCGAATACAAATATTATTTCATAATATTATTTGTATTGTTATTGCTATATGTATTAAAACTATTATATAAAAAATTTGTTAAGCATAATAATATAATTATAGAAAAATCTTTCATTTATAATAGTATATTTTTTGCTACTTCATTTATATCACTATTTATAATGTTATTTTCATCATACTTTTATACGAGGGCATTATTAATTATATCATTTTGCTTTTTAACTTTGTTTGTGTATATAATACATGATTTAACACATAATATTCACTTTTCATTTAAAATTATAGTATCTGTTTTAATGATTATAACTATCTTATATTATTCATTATACATAAGAAAATTATATATCAATGTTAACAATATAAATAAAGATATAGATGAATATGTAAACAATCAGTTAGAAAACAAATCAACTGAAACAGTATATATACCTATATATATTGGTGAAACAATTAAGCGAATATTAACTAACTCTACATATGAATTATATTATAGCAACATTTTAAAAGAAAAATATAAAGTTCCAGACAATACAAATGTAATATATGTAAATTTTTATGATTATGTAGAAATTTATAATTATATTAATAATTAAGAAAAAAAGTAAAATAGTATAGTTTTACTATACTGCTTTACTTTTTATTTAAACTTAAATTGTATGAAGATCTATTCTTCATCATCTCTAAAGAAAATTTTATTTATTACAAGTTGCAATACTACTGCTAGAACTATAAATATAACAAAAGAAATAACAAATTTTTCTATAAATATTTTATTCTCATTTTCTGACTCCCAATTATTATTTATAGTATAAAGTACATACTTTGTATTAACATCATACTCTTCACATATAGGTTTTAAAAGAGTTTTTGCCTTTTGTAAGAAACCTATTTTTTTACCTAGAGGAAGACTTACTTCTTCTCCGTTTTGTATTTTTTTAGCAATTCCTCTGTTCATTTGAGCAAGAATATGATTGCCATCTTCTAGTTCAATAATATAATAAGGACTATAGTTTGGTGAAATATCTAAAGATGTTTTTATTACTTCCTCTAGCTTTCTTCCTGAGCTTCCATTTCTTTTAGTTGTATAATAACTTGCCCACTTAGCTAGACTATATACATCTGTTTTAATAATGCTTTTTGGTTTTGCAGTTACATAGTCTACCTCATTTAAGACATCATCCCATTCGCCTATAGTTTTAATAGATAATATATCCTCCCCTGCATTTAATCCCGTATAATCTCTAGATCTATCATTTTTTATATCACTGCTACTTATTCTCTCTTTTTCATATTTATCCCATAAAATTCCTTCTAAATCAAATGAAAAATAGAAAATAACAGCAATTACAAGCGCTATAACAACAAGTGTATAATCAATTATTTTTTTCATTTTTATTCCCCCTTAAATTTCTATATCTTCAGACTTAAAATTACAGTAGTATCTTGCAGAAATAGTAGTGAATTTTAGTACACAGTAGTCAGGATCAGTTCTGCCACCTTTATAATACATAGTGTCTCCAAACTCCCATAGCATATTTTTTGACTCACTATCTTCTAAAATTTCTACTGTACCCTTTAACATTATTCCTCTATAAAATCTCTTATCACAAAAATACAAACATGCCTTATTATTATTTCTAAATGATTGAACCTTTAATGATGATGTATTTGTAGAGAAATAAATCTCCTTTATACCATTTCTTTTTCTTGGTTTTAACATAGCCTTTGTATTTGGGAATCCCTCTTTATCAACAGAGCTAATATAGCATACACTTTGCTTGTCTATCATATTTCCAATTGTTTTTTCTGGATCTTTCATAAAATTACTCCTTATTAACATTTATTTTTTATTACACCATTTCTTACAATTTTCTATGCGAAGTCCATTATCACCATTATTTTCATCATATGCAAATGATTTTAATAAATCACATGAAAAGTTTTCACAGTTTCCACAACACTCAGCTTTTTTACCCTCACAACATTCCTTTACTGAGCATTTATCAGCCCAAAATGGCTTAGTTATATTCATACAACCATTACAAACCTTTTCTTTCAAAAACTTACAATTACTACAATCAATTCCACATCTTGATTTAATTTCTAAATTTTCCATTATTTGTACTCCCTTCATATAACTTTAAAATAACAATATTTGAATTTTTACATGAGTGGCGCGGCTAATCTTAACAAAGCTTGCCATATACCCTTAATTAGTCCAAATGATACTTCTTTATTTGATACTTCATGACTTTTTTCTATTGTATCTATCAAATCATTTTTTATATCATCTATGACTTTTACATTTTCAAGATAAACACCACATTCGAAATGTAAATATAAACTTCTGTAGTCTAAGTTTATAGTTCCAACTGTTGCTATCTTATCATCTGATACAAACACCTTTGCATGAACAAAACCAGGTGTATATTTATATACTTTAACACCGCCCCTTACAAGTGGTTCTATATATGATTCTGTGAGAGTATATACCACCTTCTTATCTGGAACTCCTGGCACTACTACTCTAACATCTACTCCTCTTTTGGCTGCTAAAGTAAGTGAATTTATCATATCTGTATCTATAATTAAATATGGAGTAAAAATATATACGTAATTATTTGCTTGATTAATAATATTAAGATAAATATTCTCTCCTACTGGCTCATCATCTAGTGGAGTTTCGCTATATGGTATCACATATCCATTATCACTATCTTTTTCTAAGAACTCATGCTTAAATTTATTATAGTCACCATCCTCCTTTTTAAACGCATTCCACATCGTTAAAAACATAACTGTATAGCTCCATACAGCATCTCCAGATATTTTTATAGCATTATCTTTCCAATGTCCATTTAATTTCATAGCATTTATATATTCATCGGAAATATTTATTCCACCCGAAAATGCTACTTTTCCGTCAATAACAAGAATCTTTCTATGATCTCTATTATTCATTATAACGCCAGCAACTGGGTTGAGTCTATTAAATGCTATGCATTTTATTCCTTTCTTCTCAAGCTCTAATGGATAAGATTTTTTAAGTGTACTCATGCAGCCTAAATCATCATACATAACCCTAACTTCTACACCGCTTTTAGCCTTTTCTTCTAACACTTCCAAAATAGAACCCCACATAGTACCATGATTTATTATAAAATACTCAAGAAATATAAATTTTTCTGCCTTTTTTAACTCTTCAAGCATAGCTTCAAATCCATCTTCACCAATTTTATAATATACCACATCATTATTTTTAGTAGCTGGAAAACCACAAAAGTCACATAAATATCTAGCTTTACTATTATCCTTTAACTCCTCTTTTATTTTTTCATCTTGAACAAAATACTTTTTACTTTCATTCTCGCTTTTTATAATACTTTTTAAAACTTTACTTCTTTTCTTGTTACTACCAATAACTATATATAGCAAAGTACCAACTAAAGGAAACATTATAAGTATTATTATCCAAGGAAGTGTATATGAATAATTTTTACTGTACTTTATAAGAGCAAGTATAAGTAAAAAGCCAGCAAGTGAAAATAGTACATTAATAATTGTTATATGTTCTATAAAAAATAGATATATAGCGCATGATAATAATATTTGAGCTATAAGTCCAAGACCTACTATAATTCCTCTTGTTACTGCCATTTTTGTGTTATATCCGCTATCTAGTATCTTCATTTTATCCATCTCCTTTTTACAAAATTGTACCATTTTCATGCAATATATTCAATATATTCTATAAAATTTAAACTGTGAAAAAATAGATACCATACATTTTTGCATAGTATCTATTCAAAATTATTATATTTATAATCTGCACCACTTTTAGATTTTAATCAATATAGTTTTTACACTATATTCTATTTATTATTGCCTCTTTAGTAATTCCATACATTTCATATATTTCCTTATAATTTCCAGACTTACCAAACTTATCATCTACACCTATTTTTATAAGTTTTTTAGGCATATTTTCTGTTAAAACATTAGAAATAATACTACCAATTCCACCAATTATACTGTGATCTTCTATTGATATTAAATTATCTGTTTCTCTTGCACATCTTAAAATTTCATCTTTATCTATAGGCTTTATGCTATATAAATCTACTACCCTAATATTTATACCTCTTTCTTCAAGTTCTTTTTTTGCCTCTAGAGCAATAGATAAAGTAGAGCCAGTTGCAAATACAGTAGCTGCCTTTCCATCACCAAATGTATGACTACCACCTATTTTAAAATTAAAGCTATCATCATATACATCAGGCACTTCAATTCTTCCAAGCCTTATATATTTTGGTGAGTCTATTTTAAGACACTCACTTAATATCTTTTTAGTAGATACATCATCTGCAGGTGAAAAAATAGTCATACCTGGAATAACATTCATAAGAGCAATATCTTCTATACATTGATGTGTTGGACCATCTTCACCAACTGCAAGCCCGCTATGTGTAGCACATAAATTAACATTTACATGTGAGTAAGCTGCTGTATTTCTAACTTGTTCATAAGCTCTTCCTGATAAAAACATAGCAAAAGAAGATGCAAATACAGTCTTTCCAGAAAGTGCAAGTCCACAAGCTGTTCCAACTAAATCCTGCTCAGCGATACCAACATCTATATGCCTATTTGGAAATTTTTTTCTAAAACCATCAGTGCAGGTAGCTACTGCAAGATCTGCGTCAAGAACTACAACATTTTCATCCTTATCACCTAAGTCACATAAAAATTCACCATAAGCTTTTCTTGTAGATTTCATACTATTTCCTCCTTAATTAAGCTCTTCCATAGCTAGTCTATACTCTTCATCATTCGGAGCCTTGCCATGCCATGATACATTATTTTCCATAAAGCTTACACCTTTACCTTTTACAGTCCTAGCAATTATACAAGTTGCTATTTCACTTTCCTTAGCTTCGGCTATGGCAAGTTTTAACTCAGTCATATTATGACCATCACATTCAATAACATTTATCCCAAAAGAAGAAATTTTCTCTTCTAAATTTTCTAAACATTTAACACTTTCCACAGTTCCATCAATTTGAAGCCCATTATAATCTACAAACATAATAAGGTTATTTAATCTATATTTATTTGCAGTCATCATTGCCTCCCATACTTGTCCTTCCTCTAACTCTCCATCACCAAGGAGAGCATAAATATATCCCTCTTTATTATCCATTTTCTTAGCAAGAGCCATACCACAAGCAACAGAAAGCCCTTGGCCTAGTGAGCCACTGCCACACTCTACTCCAGGCACTTTTATACTAGGATGACCTTCTAGTATAGATTCAGGCTTTCTTAAATACTTAAGTTCTTCTTTGTCTAAAATACCTGCGCTTGCAAGACTAGCATAAAGCGCTGGTGCTGCGTGTCCTTTAGATAGTATAAGTCTATCTATTCTATTTCCATTGTCATCAAATTTTAAGTTCATCTCGTTATGATAAAGTACAGTTAGAATATCTGTAATAGATAAACTTCCACCTATATGACCTGAACCAGCTTCATGCACCATAGTTAAAACATCTTTTCGTATATTCTTAGCTATACCTTCTAAATCCATTACTTTTCCCCCTTATACTTTTTAAAACCATTTCCATATACCTCATTTGCACTAGTTATATATGTAAATGCATCTTTATCGTTATCAGTTATAATGCTTTTTAATTTTCCCATCTCATAAAGATTTATAACACAAGTAACATTGATTTTTTTATCTCCTGTATATCCACCAGTTGCTTCATATACAGTAACTCCTCTTTGAAGTTTCTCATTTATATCTTTTATTATATTATTATTTCCATCAGTTACAATATTAGCTATTCTTGAAAAGTTAATTCCATCAAATACTAGATCTATAATTTTATTTTGTATGTATATAGCTATAATTGAGTATAACACATTATTTAAATTTTTAAAAGCTATAAGTAGCATTAAAAGTATAATAGAGTCAATTATAAGCATTATGCTGCTAATATTAAGTTTTACACCTTTTCTATTTGAAAGTATCTGAGCAACAAGGTCTGAGCCACCTGTACTTGCTCCTGCTTTAAATACTAAAGATATTCCAAGTCCAACAAAAATACCGCCAAATATACTAGATATAATTAAATCTGTGCTTGTTAAATTAAGCCACGCTGTAAACTGAACTACATCTAAGAAAAGTGTAAAAATAGCTGTTGCAAATATACTCCTTATACAAAATCTTATTCCAAGTTTAAAAACTGCTATTATAAAAAGAGGAATGTTGATTAGTAGAACCATGAGTCCAACTGGCATATTAAATAAATAGTATGTTATAGTAGCAATACCAGTTGCTCCACCAGTAGTTAGCTCATTTGAAAGCAAAAATAAATTTATACCAATAGCCATTATAAGAGTGCCAGTAATTATTAAGATAATTTCTTTTATTATATTTTTCATATTCTTAAAACCTCTTAATTATTATTAGCACTTTTTACTATTTTAAAAACTCTTCTATATCTTTTTTTATAATTTCTAAATATTTTTTGTCTGATTCATATTTTTTATATTCTTTATTTTGCATTACTTTTAATTTTTCATCTATATCATCATCTACAGATAAATATTCTATGTATCCTTCTTCATATAATTTTTTACAAATCTCTATTTGATGATCATTAATATGCTCTTTATATTTAGAAAGCCTTGGCATAGCAAGTACCTTTTTTTTTGTATTAAGAGCATCTATTATACTTCCAACGCCTCCATGAGTTATTATAAAGTCCGCTTTTTCTGTATTTTCTTTCATTTCATCAATAGTGAAAAATTCATGTATCTTCATAAATGTGCTAGAATACTTAGTATGTCCAGCTTGTACAATAACTTCCTCATTTTTTGATAATTTACTATTTTCTATTAAATCTAGAAGTCTGCTAAAATCTTGTTTTTGTGTACCTAGTGTTACAAATATCATTTTAATCTCCCTATATATTTACATTTACTATATTTGTGGCAAAGATCCTCCCATTGTACATAAAACTTGTCCACTATGTTATATACAAATTTACCAGTTTTTGAAAGATCTTCTACTTTTGCCATAGACTCTATATATATAGTCTTTTTTCCAAGTATCCTGCCGACTGTTACAAATATTCCACCAGTATGTGCCCCTGTTGTTATTATTACCTTGGGTCTATATTTTAATATCATATATATTGATTTAATAATATTGTATGGAAATATAAATATGTATTTATACATATACTGCTTTGAACCATATCCTACATATTTTAAGTCGTATCTATCCTTTAATTTTAAAGTAGAAGGTGTTTTTTCTGTAACAATAGTTACATCGTAATCTTTAAATAATGGTTCAAGCTGCAGAATTTCTGATAGATGTCCCCCTGCACTTGCAACAAACATTACTTTATCCATATTTTATTCTCCTATTATATTTACTTTTCTTTTATATTTACTTTCTAAGTAAATTTTATTCTTCTTTTTAGGTCCTATAACTATTGATTGATATTTCTTGTCGCAAACAATATTTATATTTTCTGAACCTATCAAATTTATATCTTTTAACTTTCTTTCTATTTCAAAAAGTACAATCTCAGATAGAGCATATTCACCAAAATTATCAGATACAGGGCCTTTTACTTCTGTTACATTTTGAGTAATTTCTGCTGTCGACTGTAGTCCTATCCTAATAATTTGAACATCACTATTTTTACATTCATCTATTACTTTTGCACTTCTTATATATGCTTCTTCTAAAGTAAGTGGGATATACTCTTTAGTTTTATACATATCATATAGTTTACTTTGCTCTAAAACATACACAGGATATATTCTTAGCTGTTTTGGATTATACTTTAATAATTTCTTGATAGTTTCTCTCTCTTTTTCCTCTGTACTTTTTGGAAGTCCAATCATTATTTGAAATCCAAGCTCAAAGCCAAATAATGATATAAGCTTAGCTGATCTAATTACATCTATTGATGTATGACCTCTTTTAGCAGTATATAGCACTTCTTCATCCATGCTCTGAACTCCAAGTTCAATTGTTTTTACATTGTACTTCTTTAAGACTTTAAGTATTTTTACATTTATATAGTCAGGTCTTGTAGATATTCTAATACTATCTACTTTTCCACTTTTTATGTAATTGTTTGCAAGTTTTAAATACATTATTTGATCTTCTATATTAAGCCCTGTAAAACTACCTCCAAAGAAAGCTATTTGAATTTTTCTTTTTTGCTTGAAACTACCAAGCCTTTCCTTTATTTCTTTTTCTACATCTTCTACTTTTACATCACTAGATTTTCCACTTATCTTCCTTTGATTGCAAAATATACATTCATTTTTACAGCCTAGATGTGGTATAAAAATAGGGATTGTGTACTGAATATCTTTACTAGCTATATTTTTTAATACTCTATTTGTATCAATATATATACAGTTACTTAAGTTTTTCATATGCGACATGTGCAGCTTCCTGCTCTGCACCCTTTCTATTTTTACCTATTCCACTTCCCTCTACATTATCATTTATTAGCACGTCAACGTAAAATGTTTTATCATGGTCTGGCCCTGTCTCATTTGTTATTATATATTCAATTTTCATCTTACCATGTTTTTGCAATAATTCTTGGAGTTTTGTCTTATAATCAACAATTAGTGTATGACCAGATAATGTATCATTTATTTGCTTATTAAGAAGTTTAAGTGCTAAGTTTTTTGCTGTGTCAAAATTACTATCTAAATATACTGCGCCAAGTACTGCCTCAAATGCATCTGCAATAATTGCATCTTGCCTTTTTTTACTAGCCTGAGTTTCACACTTACCAACAAAAATATACTCGTCAGCACCTATACTAGAAAAGGCCTCGCATAATGATTTTTCACATACAATCTCTGCTCTTTTTTTACTCATATCTCCTTCTGAAAGGGCTGGTGTATGCGTGTACAATACATCTGAAATAATATGTTCTAGTATTGCATCCCCTAAATACTCTATCCTTTCGTTATATAGCCCTTTTTCAAGTATTCCATGCTCAAAAGCATATGATTTATGAGTAAGTGCCGTTTTTAATATCTTTCTATCTTTAAATTTATAACCTAATTTCTTTTCAAATTCCTCTAATTTATCATTTATTGCCACGAAAAAGTTCATCTCCACATAATAATTATATTATTACTTAAAGCATTAGTCAAGAAAAAGCAAGTGAAAATAGTTAATTACATACCTGTTAAGATATGATATTAATTCACTTGCTTAATTTTAAATTTTTTCATAATAATATATGGATATTACTGCATTTTTTCAATATATTCCACGGCATCACCAACTGTTACTATTTTTTCAGCTTCAGCCTCTGGTATTTCCATATCAAATTCTTCTTCTAATGCCATTATAAGCTCAACTATATCCAAAGAATCTGCACTTAAATCATCTATAAACGTAGTTTCCATAGTTATAGACTCAATATCTTCAATTCCAAGCTGCTCTCCTATAACTTCTTTTACTCTTTCAAAAATTGCTTCCATAATACGCACCTCCAATATCAAAAGTATTATTTCATATTTATATTCATTTGTCAATATAGTAATTTATATTTTATATTATAATTAATATTTTATTAATATGTGCATATTTGTATTACATATGTATGACAGTTTAAATATATATTATTGTATCTAATTTTTATCTTAACATCAGAGAAATTTCGTATTCTTTTTTTGTTTCTTTACACTATTCTATATAAGATTATGTCTAGTTTTGTCGTAAAATGTCGAAATAATAGTTTTTTATTGATAAAATAATTCAAATATACTACAATACAAACAGTTGAATTTTTTTGTGTCATATAATATTGACAGTCTTATTAGATGTAACTAATTAGAAAACATTAATAACAAGTTTATAACATAAAAAAGTGTTATGTATATAGCATGAAATGGTGGAAAAGGAGAAAACAATAATGAAAAGATTCAAATTTAAGAAGGTCATTTCTATGTTAGTGGCAGTAGCTATGATTTTCTGCTTTAGCATCCCTGTATTTGCTGAAAATACTGATTCAACTGTTCCACAGATTATTGGAGCAAGTAGAGGTGTTCTTTCAGTTAATGGCAACATTTATGGCTCAGGTAGTGCCTATATCAATGATGAAGGCTCTTTTTATGTTCACTGTACAGGTTCAAGTTCATTAGGAGATATTAGGGTTACAGCGGTAAGTTCTAATTCTCCCAATACCATTGTAATTGTAATTTACAGACCTGATGGTGGTTATTTGTTTCAAAATCAAGCATTGACATATACCAATAAGCAAAATCAGAACCACTATACTGCTACAAATTTATCTGAAGGCGATTATAAGGTTTATGTTTATAATTATAATGGTGGATGTGCTGTAACAGTTAGTATTGAAGATTACTATGTAGTTCACGGATAATTTTTAATAAAAATGTATCATTTCATGCTATAATGGGAATTTAAAAAATCCCAAATAAGAATTGGTGGAAAATTTTTTCACCAATTTTTATTGGAACTAATTATTTTGCTAAACTAACAATAAAATTAGTTTAAATTTTATAGTAAAGATTCATTTTATAATATAATGTTTATGTATTGATATATTTAAATCAAAATACAATTTATACCTAAGTAAGTTTGTTATAAAAAAATAAAAGTGTTAATACAAAATGAAGTGCATTAAAATATTAGACAAAACATGACTAAAATTTTGAATGCACTTCATTTTTCGTGCTTTATTTTGTTGGAATTATTCCTTGCTCTTTTAGCCATTCTTGCTCTTCTTTTGAAGGTTTTCCATTAGAGCTATATAAAGGATATACTAAATTTAAAAATAAATAAACACAAATTGCTAATACTCCTACAATTATAATTGAAATAGATACTGCTTTTATTTTAGCATTCTTTAAGAATAGTATTCCTAAAACTAGGAGTATTCCTCCTAATATAATTCCCATTATTGTTGCACAACTATAAAATTCTTTATGCTGTTCTTGTACTATATCTACAAAATTTGTATATATTTTACTTGCTTCTAATCTTATCTCATCTGTTGCATTTTCATTAGAAGAAACATTTCTTAGGTTTTGGAATGGTCCAAATGCAGAATGAACATAATATTTTTCTAAATTAATTCCCCTAAGTATAGTTATCGGAATTACCATTGTTACAAGTATCAAGACTATTGTTGTTACTATAAATATAATTACATTTTTTGTTTTCATTTAAAAACCTCCTATAATAATATAGTATCACACAAAAACTATATATTCAATACTTAAATAACAATCAATTAGCATTAGTTTTATTCTTATTCTTCTTCCATCTCATCAACTATATATATTGGTCTTTTCTTAACTTCTAAATATACTTTTGATAAATATTGTCCCATTATTCCCATTGAAAATAGCTGAACACCACTTACAAAAAAGATTATACAAATAGTTGAAGGCCATCCTGAAGTCGGGTCTCCAAAAATAAGGGTTTTAGCAATTATAACAACTATAAATATAAAAGATAATATACAAAAAAGCACGCCTATGAATGATGCAATAACAAGTGGAACTGTAGAAAATGCTGTTATTCCCTCTACCGCATATTTAAATAATTTTCCAAATGACCACTTAGTATCACCTGCTACTCTTTCAACATTCTCATACTCTATCCATTTTGTTTTATATCCTACATAACTCCATAATCCTTTAGAGTATCTATTAAATTCATTAAATTCTAAAATTGAATTTACTACTTTTCTTGTCATTAATCTATAATCTCTTGCACCATCTACCATATCAATATCAGACATTTTATTTATTATTTTATAGAATAATTTTGCAAATAAACTTCTAAGTACTGGTTCACCTTTTCTAGTCACTCTTCTTGTACCTACCATATCATATCCATCATTAATAATATAGTCATACATCTTTTTTAATAAAGCTGGTGGATCTTGCAGGTCAGCATCCATAAAAGTAACATAATCACCTGTGCTTTTCTTTAGGCCTGCAAGCATGGCTGCCTCTTTACCAAAGTTCCTTGAAAAAGATACATATTTTACTTTTTTATCATTTTTTCTAAGCTCTTTTACTATATTTAAAGTTTTATCTTTACTTCCGTCATTTACAAATATATACTCAAAATCTATATTATCAAAATCTTTTTTTCTTACTTTCTCTATCTCCTCATAAAAAAGTGGTATTGCTTTTTCTTCATTATAGCAAGATATTATTACTGAAATTTTACTCATTTTTATCTCCTTTATTTTTCTACTTCCATTTTGCAGTTAAATACACATATAATTAATATCATTACACCTATTGCACTTGAAAAAATGCCTATATATAATATATTAGGTGCATAATAAATCTCTACTGTATTTTCACCTTGAGGAACAGAAGTTCCTATAAAAATTCCATTTACTGTATCTGGATTTTTTACTTTTCCATTTATCTTAATTTTCCAGCCACTATACATTATTTTTGATGTAGTAAGATAAATTTCCTCATTACTCTTTGTTTGTAATACCGTCTTTCCATCAGTACTTTCTTTAACAATTATTTCTGCCGCACTACTATAGCTCTTATCGCTTTCTGCATTTAATACATATACTATATTTTCAGGATTATAACCATCTTTTCCTATATTATCATAAATCTCTTCTACCAAACTTACACTTTTAACTAAACTAGTTGTATAGAAAGGTTTAATGTAATTATTATTTTGTAAAATAATTATATTATTTTTATTATATATTTCACTATATTTTCCCACAGTAAAACTATGATTTTTTCTCATAAAATTACTTGTAGTTAGTATATACTTAGTAGAAAGTAAATCTATATAGTTACTTGAAAAGTCTGTATATTCAGTAGGCTTATCTCCTAAATCTAAACTAAATCTTCTTGCATATTCATTATAACTTGAAAGTTTTAAAGGGTTATATCCCCAAATATCAGAAACACCAATAATTCCGCTTGCATTTAGTGCATCAACACCACAAACTGCCACTCTTACATTTTCTTCATTTGCCTTCCTTAAAATTTCATTTACATAGGTATCACCTTGAAAACTATTGTATGATAAATCTATATTATAGTTTTGATTAGAAGCATTAGGTTTTATATTTGAATTAAATGTAAATAAATCAATTACTAGAATCGATAATATAATTACAGAAAATGCTTTTTTACCAATATCATTATTTATGTATAAAGCTGTAAAGTACCATACTATATTTATAAATATAGCAGTTGTCCAAAGACCTTTTATAATATTTTTTAGTATTCCAAATTTTACACTACCTGTAAAATTAAATAATGCAATATATGCTATAACTATGAGCACTAATAAAATACAATTTAATATCACCATTATTTTTTTATACTTGCCATAATTTAAATTTTCTTTATTATTAATTATATAATTTAATGCATAACCACCAATAATTGCAATTAATAATGACACAATGTAAAAATAATTTACGCTTCTTCTTAATTTATTTACAAAAGGTATTAAATATAATATTCTACTAACAAAGGTATTTTCTCCAAGTGAGAATACAAAAAATACAATGGTACTAATAATCCACATATTTAAGAATTTTTTATCTTTATCATCTTTCTTTTCTCTTGTTACAAAAAGTATAATAATAGATAAAAGTACAACTGACAAGTATAAATGAGTTTCTGTTGGTTCTTTATTATACCATAAATTATCTATATCTAAAAAATATGGCATAATCGCTGTTACAAAGGTTATTGGGTCATTTGAATTACTAGAAAATTCTTCATATGTCATATCAGATCTTGTTGAATTTTTCATAAGTTCAACTGTTGGCAAAAGCTGAATACCAGCTATTAAACCCGCACTAATAAATAATATACATACTGTTATAAAAAACTTAATACCTGATTTTTTTGTTTCTTTACCTTTTCTACATGAAAGCATGATAGTTATTAAAAATAAAAACATACCACTATATAAAGCTGTTTGTATATGACCTCCTAGTATACAGAGTGCAAAAGATATTATAAAGCCGATTATGCTTTTCTTACTCTTTTTGCCATATAAGCTAATTAGAAAGCTTAGACTTAGTGGAAGCCATGTTAAACTCATAATACTGCTATAATGTTGAGGATGACAAGCCATATAACCGCAAAACTCAAATATTATAGCTGCAAATAAAGACGAAACTTTGCTTAGTTTCAAATTTCTGCATAAAACATATGTAAATATTCCCATAAGCATATAATGTAAGACTATATTAAGTTCAATATACTTATAACTTAAGTATCCATTTTCTCTGCAAAATATAGATAGTAATATATTAAAAGGATAAAAAGTACCAACCTGAGGATCTTCAAATGTTGGGAACCCTGAAAAGAAATTATCACTCCATAAAGGAAATTTACCACTAGAAATCGAACTAGCAGTACTATTTATCCACGGATATTGCTGATCAAATGCATCCCATGGAATTTTATAATTATAGCTAAATATTACAGCTGAGAAAAATACTAATGTTAATAATATTATCATAAGAATTGGCACTATGTCTTTTATATTAAATGTTTTTTCTTTTTTCATAAAAAATCCTTTCCTATACAGTTAATATATTTCATAAAATTAAACATATAGAATATCTTGTTTTTAGATAAATATTTTGATATAACAATGAAGATTATAATTTTTTATCTATTATCCAAATTATACTATACCACTAAATAAATTGCTATATTTTTCCTTTATCTTTTTCATATTTATACAATTATATCATAAAGTAACTAAGTAGTGAAGTATATTATATTTAAATAGCAAAAGAGATTAAGACATTTTCATGTCTTAACCCCTTTAATAATTATGACTCTATTAATTCATACATACTCATAATATTTTTAACATTCAATTTACACCATAACTCATTTTCGTTCTTTCCCTCGATTATCTCAAAATACGGTTCAAGCTTTTGCATAATTTCTTTTGAAGTCAGCCTAATTCTATCACACCAAAGCTCAGAATTAAACAGATCTGTTAGTTCCTCTTTCAAAAATGCCGCTTTCCTTATTTGATTAACAGCGTACTCTGCAAACTCATATTTTTCAAAAATCTTTAACATAACCGATAAAAAGTCGAAAGATGCAAACAACACTGCAAATTTTGGATCCTCTTTCTTAAAATCAATACTGTACAAGAAATACCTTTTTTCAGGTATTTTTACAACATACATCAGATCCTTTTCTTTTCCAATCCGTCTAACATTATTCATAAACGCTTTTTTCTTTTCGCATCCTTCACATACAAAGTACTCGATTATTCTATCAGCTTCCATTTACAAACACCACCTTAAAAATAATTATTTTTAATACCAAATGTATTTTGGATTATTATAGCATGCCATTTAAAAGAAGTAAATATTTTACTTATTATTATAGTACGCTTCCATTGCTTCTTTTAATTTATCTTCTCTTATCTTATAAGTAAATACATAATCACATATAGAAACCTCCTCCAAAATTGTATTAAGTCTTTCTCTTATTTTATCTTTGTCAATCTTAATACCATCATAAATAAGCGAAGTGTTAAAAAGGTCAGTTAAACTATTAGTAACAAATATTGCTTTTTTTAATTCATCAGAAATATACTCTTCAAATTCAAATTTTCCAAATTTTGGGATAAAATGATAAATTAGATCATCTGAATGCAAAAAATCATATAATTTTTTATCTGACAGAAAATCTACTGGCTCTAGGTCATATTCTCTCATAGGCTCTTTTATAGCATAAAAGAGTTCGCCCTTCTTTCCAACACATTTAACATTACTTTCAAAGTTCCTTTTTCTTGAGCAGTCACTACAAACAAATAATTCGATAATACTATTATCCATATGAAAGATCCTCCTAAAAATAATTATATTTTTTAACATTTAACATGTCTTGCTTATTATATCATACTAAATGGCATAAGTAAACTATAAATATTTTAAATAAAAGTTACTTCTTTACTCATTACTCTATTATTTTCTTGCATTTATACGAAAACTATGATATATTATTTTCGAAAAACAAAGGAGGTAATATGTTATGGATAATTCCTATGACGTAATAGTAGTGGGCGCTGGTCCAAGTGCTATATTTTTAGCTTATGAACTTGCTTTTAAAAAAAGTAATAAAAAGGTATTACTTATTGAGCAGGGAAAAAGTGTAAATAAGAGATATTGTCCAATAGAAAAGACTGGTAAATGTATGCATTGCAGGCCAATGTGTAATATTACTTGTGGATTTTCGGGAGCTGGTGCTTTTTCAGATGGCAAACTTTCCTTATACAATCATAAAGATGAAGATATTTATGTAGGTGGAATTCTTCATAAATACATTGGAATAAAAGAGACAAAAGAATTAATAGACTATACAGATAGTATCTATTTAAATTTTGGTGCTGATAAGCATTTAGAGGGAACTGAACATAAAGATGAAATTAATAAAATTTGTGAGAAAGCAAAAAAAGAAAACATTACCCTTATAAACATACCAATAAGGCATCTTGGCACAGAAAAAAGTCATCAGTTATATATGAAAATTCAAAACTATTTAATGGGTCATGGAATAGATATTAAATTTGAAACTATGGTAACAGATTTAATAGTAGAAAATAACGTAATAAAAGGAGTAAAAATTAAAAATTCTAATGAAAATTCAGGTAAAGAATCTGAAATTTATGGCAAACTGGTAGTTTTGGCTGTAGGAAGAAAAGGAGCTAACTGGCTTGTAGATATGTGTCAAGAACACGATATACAAACTCAGTCATCCACAGTTGATATCGGTGTTAGATATGAACTTCCAGATCAAATAATGGATAAAATTAATAAGTATATGTATGAAGGGAAATTTATTGGTAGAGTTGGCAAATATAAAGATAAGGTTAGGACATTTTGCCAAAATCCTAGTGGATTTGTTTCAGCTGAAGTATATGATGAAAATATAACTTTAGTTAATGGACATTCATATAAGGAAAAGAAAAGCACAAATACAAATCTTGCTATACTTGTATCACATAATTTCAATTATCCATTTAATAAGCCTATAGATTAGGTAGAAATATTGCTAAGAATTTGAATGAGCTTGGTGGTGGAAAAATAGTTGTTCAACGTTTAGGAGATATATACAGAGGAAAGCGTACATGGAAGGAAGAATTAGAAAATAATTCTGTTATTCCAACATTAAAAGATGCTGAGCCTGGAGATTTAACTTTTGCCTTTGGTTATAGGACAATGAGTAATATCTTAGATTTTATTCAATCAATAGATAAAGTCATAGAAGGTTTTGCTTCTCCTAATAATTTGTTATATGGGCCAGAAATAAAATTTTATAGCAACAAGGTAAAAATAACAAATGATTTTGAAACAAGTATAAAAGGCCTTTATTCTATTGGAGATGGCGGAGGTATGACCCGTGGTCTTATGATGGCATCATGTTCTGGTGTACAAATGGCAAGAATAATTCAAAAAATTTTATAAGCTATTATTAATCACAAACAGCTGAACTTAAGTGTAGTTCAGCTGTTTTTTATTTTCCATTATTTTAATATATAATTTCCATTTTCCTCTTTTACTATACCTACTCCAGACTTTAGGCAAACTACTGGTCTAAGACCAACAAAATCCCTTAGATTGAAACTACGTGAGCCTAAGCTACCCGTACTTGAAATTTGTACTAAGCTCGTTTCACTCATTATAGGAGAGGCTAGTAAATATCCATGAGCTTTACTATAGTCAGGCTTTATGTATATTTCATTAAACTCATCTTTTATATAATCTTTTTCCAAAATTAGTCCAGATGAATATTCCTCTGCATCAGTCCATTTAACAGCATATCCATATTTTCTATTTTCGTCTATCTTAAATTCTAAATATCTATCTTTGTGTGTATCTTTATATGAAGCGCAGAAAAGTTCTATAGTTGGAGCTCCCACTGCATACTCAGCAAACGTGCTATCTTTAAAATTGTTCCACACATTAGTATCAAGTAAATATGCTATTACTCTAATATTTACATTTGTTCCATCTGGCTTTACATCTAAGTATGTTGATAACCATTTTCTAACAGGATCTTTAATATCCACAGCACCTGTATATCCTTCATATACTCCAAAGTAAGTAAAACCATATCCATTGTCAGTTGCAGTAATTGAACGATTAGATGCATCTGGTACATAATCTTTTGATATATAATCATCTGCTATTAGATAAATATTATCACTATCTGCATAATATATTCTCCATGTATCTACTCCTGGCACGTTATAATTTTCCACTATTTTCCCATAGTACTCAGGTGCGTTATTAGATACTTCTTCTGATGTTATTACTGGTGTGCTTTCATTTTCATCTTTTCCTAATGTAATAGCAAGAATTACTCCTATTACGATGATAACTAGTACTACTAATACAATTAATATCGTTTTTTTATTTCCCATACTACCTCCACTTTAATATATACATATATAATACATGACTTTTAGAGAAAATGCAAGTAAACTATGAAATTTACTTTATTTTTAAACTATTGAATAATTATGATATCTTCTCTAAAGAAAAATTTAGCTTTCGAAAATTTTTTGGTACTAATTAGATATCTTTAAGCAAAATTATAAATAAATAGATAAAATCCCAAAAATTATTTGGGATTTTATCTATTTATTCTATATCTTTGTTATAATTGCTTCTGCAACTAGATTACTCATACCTTCTTTATATATCGAAAAAATTTCTGCCTCTTCGGTAAAAACACCTTTAGCTAATTTTACTGTTATAATAGATTTATCACCAGGTAGTAACATATGCATATTATTCTTTAACATTATATTTCCTGACACTTCCCGGTGACCAATTAAGAAATTTGCTCTACTACCATCAAAAAGTATAGGGTTAAAATATTTTCTAAATTTTATATCCATATCTTGCATCCAAACTTCCGCTTCAAACTCTGTAATAAATTTAAATTGTGCACCAATAGATCTAAAAATACAACCCTTTTTGAGCTTGTCCCTTATTGCCTCAATATATTGATTATCAAAAAATATTTGAGCTCTACCACCAGTCCTAAGCTCAGTTAAACTTTTTCTGAAAATCTCTATTGAATCGATAATAACCTCCTTAGCATTACCTTCTTCATCAACAAATTCTACTTTATCACCCACTTTTAAAATGCCTTTCTTAACACTTATACTTATTGCTCTTGCCTGCTTTTGCCTTTGTACTGGAAATACGTCCTCTACCGTTGCAAGTAAAGGTTCATTTTTACTGCTTAAGTTATTCATAAAAACATACCTCCTATGAAAATAATTATTTTACATGATTGTTTAAGGCTATCGTTTACATTATATCATTATAAACAGGCAAAGTAAATACAAAAAGGTTAACTTAAATATACTTAAGTTAACCTTTATTAATATCTATTAATATATTAAGCAATAACGTTAGATACAGAACCTGCACCAACTGTTTTACCACCTTCACGTATAGCGAATTTTAATCCTTTTTCTATAGCGATTGGAGTGATAAGCTTGATTTTCATAG
>CAZXLZ010000018.1:0-21968 GCA_964642045.1 uncultured Clostridiaceae bacterium | reverse complement strand
TTAAGAAAAGTTTTAAAGTATAATGGATATACTCTAAAACACGTAATGAATATAACTGATGTAGGACATTTAACATCAGATGCAGATGAAGGCGAAGACAAAATGCTTAAGGCTTCAAGAGAGAAAAATATGTCTCCTGAAGAAATAGCTAAAATTTATACAGAAAAATTTATGACAGATTTAAAAAAACTGAATGTAGAAATGCCAGAGATAGTAGCTAAAGCAACTGACCATATAAAAGATATGGAACAGTATGTAAAAGATATTTATGATAATGGCTACGCATATGAAACAAGTAGAGGTATATATTATGATACAAAAAAGGATAAAACATATGGAGAACTTTCTAAAATAAATGTAGATGATAATAAAGCAGGAGCAAGAGTAGAAGTAGATAGTGAAAAGAAAAATCCACTTGATTTTGCACTATGGATAAAAGCACCTGAAAATCATATTATGAAATGGGATAGTACTTGGGGAAAGTGTTATCCAGGATGGCATATAGAATGTAGCGCTATGGGTAGAAAGTATTTAGGAGAAGAGTTTGACATACATACAGGTGGAGTAGATCATATACAAATACATCATGAAAATGAGATAGCTCAGTCAAGAGGAGCTACGCGGTAAGCTGCCTGCTAAATACTGGATGCATTCAGAGTTCTTGCTTATTGATGGTGGTAAGATGTCAAAATCTTTAGGTAATGTCTATACAATACAAGATTTAGAAAATAAAGGTTTTTCTGCTACTGATTATAGGTATCTTACATTTACTTCACACTATAGAAATAAACTAAACTTTACGTGGGATGCTATAAGATCAGCAAATGTTTCGCTTGGAAAAGCAAGAAAACTATACGCTGAACATCTAAATGCGAGTGGAGATGTAACAGATGATGAAATAAATAGTTATTTAAAAAGATTTGAAGATGCTATAAATGATGACCTTAATATACCGAAAGCTTTATCTATTATGTGGGAAGTTCTAAGAGGAAAAAAATCTCCTAAGAATATTAAGCTTTTAGATAAGATGGATGAAATATTATCACTTGATTTGAGTAAAACTGTAAGTGAAGAAGATAGTATCACATCTATTCCAGATGAAGTAAATGGCTTGCTAGAAAGAAGAAAAGAGGCAAGGAATAATAAAGATTTTGCTTTATCTGATGCTTTGAGGGATGATATTTTAAAACTCGGGTTTAAGGTTATAGATAGTAAAGAAGGACAAAAGTTAGAAAGGGCTGAGTAATATGCCTATTTTGGATAAAAATAATAATGAACTTATAAAAAAATATAAAGCTTATGTTGATGGCTCTAAGTATGGAAGATTAACTCAAAGCTTAGAATGGACTAAGGTTAAAAATAATTGGGAAAATGAGATAATATACATAGAAGACGAAAATTCTAATATAGTAGCTTCAATGCTTATACTCATACAAAAATTACCAATAAGACCATATACATTAATGTATGCACCAAGAGGTCCAGTTTGCGATATATATGATGTAGAACTTGTAAAAAAATTAATTAATGAAGCTTCTGATTTAGCTAAAAAATATAATGCTTGTGCATTAAAGTTCGACCCAGCGTTTAGGTTTGATGAAAAAATTATGAGTATGTATAAAGAGGCTGGATTTAAATGCATAGGTAGGATAACTGACTCAGATATGGTAATTCAGCCAGCTTTTGATGCAATTTTAGACATAGATGAAAAAACGGAAGATGAGCTTTTAAAAAGTTTTAGTGAAAAGACTAGATATAATGTAAGACTGGCTGGAAGAAAGGGCGTGGAAGTTCATTATTCTAGAGAAGAGAGAGATTTAAAAACATTCTATGAATTATATGAAATTACATGCAAAAGGGATAAAATAGGATGCAGACCATATGACTATTTTAAAAGAATGCTTGAAGCCTTTGATGAACAACATTTAAGAATATATGTATGCACTCATGAGGAAGATAAGCTATCGGGTGCAATTGCTATAAATTATGGACCAGAAATGTTTTATCTTTATGGTGCAAGTTCAAATGTAAAAAGAAATTTAATGCCAAATTATTTAATGCAATGGGAAATGATTAAATGGGGACTGGAGAAAAAAAGCAAGATATATAACTTTGGCGGTATCGTTCATATGGATAAAGATAATGGACTATATAAATTCAAAACTGGTTTTTGCCGTGAAGAAGGAATTTTTGAATACGTTGGTGAAATAGATTATGTATATAACAAATTTATATATTTTCTTTACACTAAAGTTTTACCTATATATAAAAAAATAAAGAGAAAGATTAGAAATTTAAAAAATAGATAATATATTATGCATTTTTACATATGATATTTTTAAGGAGTATTTTATAATAGCTATGGATAAGAAGTATCTTAAGAAATGCTTAATAATTGAATTTATTGTTGTATCGCTTTTTTGCCCTATACTTCACTTTGTGTTTGATATCTTAAATGAAAATAAATTTATTGGAGCTTTTGTACCTGTAAATGAAAGCGTATGGGAGCATTTGAAACTGCCTATTATGGCTACTTTAATAGTATTTGTTTTTAGTTATATTAAATTATCTAAATATAATAACTATACTTTATCTGTTATTATAGAGATAATAATTCAGGCTTTAGGAATAGTTGTTATTTATTATACATATAAATTAATATTTAAAGATGAAAATATGATTATAGATCTAATGTCACTTTATGTATCACTATCATTTTCAATAGTTATAAAATATATGATAATGACTAAATTAGATAGATTTAATGTAAATCCGTTTTACTGTAATATCTTAATCATATTTATATTTACTTTGTTTGTTATATTCACATATGTGCCACCGAAATTTAAGATTTTTAAAGATGAGACTAGTGGTAAATATGGGATATTTAAAGAGGGGGAATAATAATGTCAAGAATTAATTTTAAACCAGGAACTTTCCTTTATCCACTCCCAGCGGTAATGATTACATCTGGAGATATGGAAAATTCTAATGTGCTTACGGTTGCATGGACTGGAATTATCTGTTCTGATCCTGCAATGACATATATATCTGTTAGAAAAGAGAGATATTCATATAACTTAATTAAAGAGAACATGGAGTTTTGTATTAATTTAACAACTGAGGATTTAGCGTATGCTACAGATTATGTTGGTGTAAAAAGTGGAAAAGATGAAGATAAATTTGAAAAAATGGGACTTACTAAGGAAAAAGCAAATATTGTTAAATGTCCAATGATAAAAGAAAGTCCAGTATGTATTGAATGCAAAGTAAAAGAAATAAAAGAGCTTGGAAGTCATGATATGTTTATTGCTGAGATAGTTTCAGTAAATGTCGATGAAAAATATATGGATGAAACAAATAAATTCAATATGGAAGATTGCAAACTTATAGCTTATTCACATGGACAGTATTTTAAGCTTGGAGAAAAGATAGGTAAGTTTGGATATTCTGTAAAGAAGAAATAAAATATTAAAATCTGTGGGAAATAACCTACAGATTTTTTATTTTTTATATAATAATTTAGTTATAAAACTTAGAATCAAATCTCAGAAAATATTTTTTATATCTTGCAATATGTAGTATATATGATATAATTACGTATAAGCAAGAGGTGAATAATATGGGAAGAAAGTGTATTTCATTTGGAACAACTGAATTTGATAGAGAGAAGTTTAAAAGAAGTTTTAATATTGATGGCAGACACAAGCCAAATGGTGGATTTTGGGCATGTAGTTTTAAAGAAGATGACTTTTGGTATTCTGGTTGGGAATGGTATATTTTAAGTGGTAATGGTGCTATACGTGATATAGATAAAGGATTGCTTTTTTCAATAAAAGATAATGCTAAGATTTATAAAATTAATAATAAGTAAGATTATATATCTTTATTTCAAAATTATGCTTTGATTAAGATTGAAAATCATACAGTTTTTGATGAAGAGATTGTAAGAAATGACGTAAGATCAGTTAAGATAGATTTTGAAAAAATGTCAAAAGATTATGATGGTATAGAATTAACCAAAGAAGGATTAGATAATGTTCAAGATTTTTCTGGTATTGCTAAAAAATGGGATGAACGAGGCTGGGGGGGTGATATATATACTGAATTTGAGACAACCGTTTCTGAAATTTTAGGAGATAGCATGCCAAATAATTGTAGTAATCCTGATGAAAAGATAGAAATATTAGAATGTTGGTCAGTTCCATCCATATGTATTTTTAATCCAGAGGTTATGGAAAATATGGAACCATTTATTAATAATCATAAAGGTATTTCTATGGATGAAATTGAGAAAATGGTAGATGAAGGAAAGACGGAAAAGGAGATTATAAATATATATTTACACGATAAAGATAGAGAATTATATTACGAAAATAGAAAAGATGTAAGATTTAGTTCAGATGAGTATTTTGAACCAGTTTTTGCTGGTAGAATTCTTTACAAAATAAATAAAGTATATGAAAAAAGAGGATGTAAAGAGGAAAAAATGAGAGAACAAATAGAATTAAATAAGAAAAGGGCAACAACTATTGCGAAGCGTATGTTAAAACATGGAAATGACAGGAATAATATAATAGCTGAGACTTATAGAATAGCATTACCTGCTATATATAAAAACGAAGCAAGGAAGGGGGATGAAGAACTCAGATTTATATTGGATGTTACAGATGCTTTAAGTAATGAATCTTCAAGTGAAATAACGTGTCAAAACAAAACTTTTGAATGTATGAAAAAACATATAAAAAATTTTGTAGATAGTGGGGATACAAAAAATAATATTTTAAAAAAAGTGATATGGTTAGATAAAATTCAAAAAGAAGTAATTGATTGGACTTTTGATTGCTTAGAAGAGCAAGAAAGGGAACTAAAAAGTGAGATGGTATTACAAAAAATGGAGAAAGCATTAGATTGGGAAATTGGAAAAACAGAAAATATAGAAAATGAATTTGAAGAAGTTTTAAAGCAAAGTAGGCAAGATATTGAAGAAGAAAAAGAGGCTGAAGCAAGAGAAAATAGTTCTGTAGTCATTGATAAAATGAAACAAGCAGTTGGAAAAGAAGTTGGAAAAACAAATGAAGAGGAAAAAGAATTTGGTGAAGTAATTAGAAAAGGTGAGGTTAAAGAGGAGGATTATATATGAGCAATGTAGCATATACAGAAGTAAAAGTGGCACTTGATAACTTATTACCGCAGCAAAGAAAAAAGATACCTGATGATATTATAAAATATATTGAAAGTAAAA
This sequence comes from uncultured Clostridiaceae bacterium, assembly GCA_964642045.1. GTDB lineage: Bacteria > Bacillota > Clostridia > TANB77 > CAG-465 > RGIG5057. The sequence continues at coordinate 16,723 of CAZXLZ010000018.1, read as the reverse complement.
GTAATAAAGCATATGAAGAAAGAGTTCAAGATATTCGTAATTATATATTTTCTGAAAAGGCAAATAAAATGCTAGCTGTAATATATAAAAAATATATTGCAACAGATGAAGAAAAACAAATAATAAGGGCAAAAGAGGCATCTATGAATAATAATTAAAAAGAGAATATATTAAGTTATATATTGAGCATAAAATGGTTATTTGAAATCTGAAGGAGATACTTTCAGATTTTTTTGAAAGTGAAATTGTTAAAATGTGTCTACTGAAAATATTAAAAAATGTCTATTAAAACTATTAAAAAGTGTCGGTTAAGTATTGACTATTTGCTGAAATTATGCTATATTTATTAAAGAGGTGAATACAGTGAAAATTAATGAAAAAGTGTATAAAAAAAGATTAGTTGAGAAGAAATTAGAAGATTATTTATCTGTATTTGGAGCTGTAAGTATAGAAGGACCAAAATGGTGTGGCAAAACTTGGACAGCGTTAAAGCATGCTAAAAGTGAAGTTTATATGGATGATGATGATGTAAGGGAAATGGCAAAATTGGATGTAAAATCTATATTCAATAATGATATAAAAAAAAGACCACAACTAATTGATGAATGGAATTTGGTTCCAACGATATGGGATGCAGTAAGGCGTGAGTGTGATAAAAGTATAGAAAAAGGAAATTTTATTATAACAGGTTCTACAACATTGCCAAGTGATGTAATGAAAGAAAAAGTACATCATTCAGGTGCAGGTAGAATAGGAAGATTAAACATGTATACAATGAGTTTATATGAGTCTGGCGATTCATCAGGTAAAGCATCGTTAACTAATATGCTAAATAATACTCAAGAAACAATTAATACAGGAAGTATAGAAATAATTAATTTAGCAAAATTATTAATAAGGGGTGGGTGGCCAGCAAATATAAATGTTAGTGAGGATAAAATAGGAATAATTCCAAAATCATATATAGATTCAATTTTAAATATAGATATGAATGAAGGAATGGAAAAAAGAAGAGATAAGAATAAAATGAGAATGCTACTAAAATCACTTGCAAGAAATGAATCATCAATTGTAGGAAATAAAACTATTATAAAAGACATAGAAGAATATGAAGAGGGGCAGAACCTTTTATCTAGCAGGGAAACTGTAATTGATTATTTAGATGTTTTAGATAGATTACATTTAATAGAAAACCAAGAAGCATATGGAGAAAATTACCGCAGTCCTAATAGAGTTGGAAAATCGCCTAAAAGACATCTTACCGACCCATCATTATCATGTGCTTGCTTAGGCTTAACATCAGAAAAACTTTTAAAGGATTTGAATACGTTTGGCTTTATGTTTGAGGCACTTGTAGAAAGAGATTTGAGAATATATATGGATTATTTAGATGGACATTTGTATCATTTTAGAGATAATGTAACAGGTTTAGAAGTAGATTCAATATTAGAATTTTCAGATGGTGAGTATGCAGCAGTAGAAATAAAATTAGGGTATAATCAGGTGGAAGAGGCAAAGAAAAGTCTAATAAGTTTTTATAATAATATGACACAAAAACCATCATTTATGTGCATTATAGTAGGAAAATGCCCAGCTATAATAAAAGATAATGAAACAGGAATTTATATTGTGCCAATTACAGCATTAAAACCATAAAGTTTTTTATAATAAAATGTAAAATAGAATTATCATAAAGTGTAAAATGAAATTATTATAAAATGTAAATTTAATTATAATAAAACATAAAGTGTATATTTATGGAGGCTTTAGTGTATAAAGTTACAAATATAATTATTAGGCAGCTAAGAAAAATCTATTAAAATTAGATAAAGGTATCTTAAAGTTAAAATAATTTTAACTCTAGGGTACCTTATTAATATATTTTTTTGTATCGAATATAGTTATAAATAAAACAACATGTAATTACTTTTTTATAAATTGTTCACTAAAAATAATCTTATGTTTTAAATTTGCTTGCAAAAACCATAGCTATGTAGTAAAATATGTACTTGTAAAAAAGGGAGAGATTAAATTGGAGAAATATTTAGAGCTAGCAGACCTTATGTTTCCAAATATTAAGGAAACAATAGAAGATTTAGAAAAAAGATATCCAAAAAGAAGCGTAGAAGGAGAAGTTACAAGATTTGCACCATCACCAACAGGATTTTTGCATACAGGTGCACTATTTACATCACTTTTAAATATGAAGCTTGCCAATCAGTCAAATGGTGTATTTTTCTTAAGAATAGAGGATACTGATAAAAAAAGACAAGTAGAAGGTAGTTTAGAAAGCTTAATTTATGAAATGAGGAAGTTTGGAATAGTTCCAGATGAAGGCGTAATAAATGTTAACGAAGAAAAAGGTAAGTATGGACCATATACTCAAAGTGAAAGAGAAGATATATACCATATATGTGCAAAAGAACTTGTAAAAAAAGGATTTGCATATCCTTGCTTTTGTACTCCAGAGATGCTTGATGCTACAAGAAAGATGCAAGAAAAAAATAAACAAATATCTGGATATTATGGAATATATGCAAGATGTAGAAATATATCTGTAGAAGAAATGATAGAAAGAGTAAAATCTGGTGAAAAGTACATAGTAAGGTTTAGAAGCAGCGGAAATCATTTAAAGAAGATTTCGTTTGTAGATGAAGTAAAGGGAAAAATAGAAATAGCAGAAAATGACCAAGATATTGTAATTATAAAATCAGATAATTTACCTACCTATCACTTTGCACATGCAGTTGATGATCACTTTATGAGAACAACTTTAGTTATAAGAGGAGAAGAATGGATACCATCTGTTCCAGTGCACTTAGAGCTTTTTGATAGATTAGGATTTGAAAGATTAAAATATGCACATCTTCCAAATATAATGATAAATGATGGAGAAAGTAAAAGAAAACTAAGTAAAAGAAAAGATAAGGAAGCAGCAGTTACATACTTCTTAAAAGCAGGTTACCCTAAAGAAGCTATGATAGAGTATCTTTACACTATTATAAACTCAGATTTTGAGCCTTGGAGAATTAAAAATAAAGATGCGTCTATAGCTGAATTTACTCTTAGACTTTCTAAAATGAATACAGCTGGAGCACTTTTTGATATTCAGAAAATAAATGACATAGCAAAAGAAAATATAGCTAAAAACAATTCTTTAGAATTATTTGAAAAAGTAAATATATGGTCAAAAGAATATAATGAAGAAATATATAATCTTATAAATCGTGATAAGGATTATACTTTAAAAGTATTTGCTATTGAAAGAGATAATGCAGTAAAAATAAGGAAAGATTTAGTAAAATATGAAGATATAATAGAAAACTTCTTTTACTTCTTTGATGATTTATATGAGAAAGATATAAAAGAAAATGGTTACAAATTTGAATTTAATGAAAAAATAACTAAAGAAATAGTAGTAGATGTTATAACTAGATATATAGCTAAGTATAGCATATTAGATGATAAAGATACTTGGTTTAACAAAATAAAAAGTGTAGCGTCAGAAGTAGGCTTCTGCAGTGATATGAAAGAGTATAAGCAGAATAAAGAAGCATATATTGGAAGTATAGCAGATGCTTCAACTATTATAAGGATAGCACTTACAAATAGAAAAAATACACCAGATATGTTCTATATCATGAGTACTATCGGTGAAGATAAGGTAAAAGAAAGATTTAATAATCTATTAAAAAATATATAAAAAGGAGGACAAATATATGGCAGAAGATTATTCACAAACATTGAATTTGCCAAAGACAGATTTCCCGATGCGTGGAAATTTACCAGAAAGAGAGCCACTAATAGCAAAAAGATTAGAAGCTGGTAAGGTATATAGTAAAATATTAGAAAAAAATAAAGAAACAGGTAAAAAATTTATTCTTCATGATGGACCCCCATATGCAAATGGCGATATACATATGGGACATTCATTAAATAAAATTATAAAAGATATAATTGTAAGATTCAAAACAATGAATGGATACTACAGTCCTTATGTTCCAGGATGGGATACACATGGACTTCCAATTGAGAAAAAGGTCCAAGTAGAAAAGAAAATATTTAAAGATGATGTAGGAGCAGCTGCTTTTAGAGATATTTGCCGTGAGTATGCTCTTAATGCTGTAAAAAATCAGTCAGCTCAGTTTAAAAGACTTGGTGGTCTTGGAGATTATGAAAATAATATATATTTAACACTTGATCCTGAATTTGAGGTATCTCAAATTGATGTGTTTTGGAAAATGTATAAAGAAGGATATATATATAGGGATTTAAAACCTGTATATTGGTGTAGTGACTGTGAAACAGCACTTGCTGAAGCAGAGATTGAGTATGCAGATCATGAAACAAATTCTATTTATGTTAGATTTAAAATTGATAATGATAATACAAATGGTATATTTGACTCACTTACTCCTTGCACAGAAAATTACGTAGTAATTTGGACTACTACACCTTGGACACTTCCTGGAAATCAAGCTATAACCGTAAATCCTGATTTTGATTACGCTATAATAGAAACGGCTGAAAAAGGTAAACAGGTAAGATATATTGTAGCAAGTCAGATGCTTGAAAAAGTAACTTCTGATATGATGATATCAGATTACATGAAAATTAAAGAAGTAAAAGGAAAAGAATTAGAAGGAATAACTTGCACGAAACCTTTAAATTTCGAAGGCAAATCTAGAATATTACTTGGCTTACCTACTGATTTAGAGGTAACTTTAGATGTTGGTACTGGACTTGTACATACAGCTCCAGGACATGGTCATGAAGATTATCTAGTATGTAAAAGATATGGTGATATAGATATAATAGTGCCTGTTGATAACAAAGGATTTATGACTAAAGAGGCGAAAGAGTTCGAAGGTCTTAAATATTCAGATGCAAATGCAGCTATTATAGAAAAATTAAAAGAAACAGGGGACCTAATGGGAATAAAAACACTTCTTCATCAATATCCTCACTGCTGGAGATGTAAAAAACCTGTTATTTACCGTGCTACAACTCAGTGGTTTGCATCAGTAAAGGGATTTAGAGATAAAGTATTAAATGAGATAAACAATGTAAAATGGCATCCTTCATGGGGAAATGAAAGAATGACAAACATGGTAAAAGATAGAAATGATTGGTGCATTTCTAGACAAAGAACTTGGGGAGTCCCAATACCTATATTTTACTGTAAAAACTGTAATAAAGAATTAATAAATGAAAATACAATTGAAAGAATAAAAACTTTAACGAGCGTTAATGGATCTAATATGTGGTTTGAACTTTCATCCTCTCAGATACTTAAAGATATGGCAAAATGTGAAGAATGTGGATGCACTGAATTTGTTAAAGAAACAGATATCATGGATGTTTGGTTTGATTCTGGATCTACATATAGCTCAGTTTTGGCACAGAAAAAATATGGAATTGAAACAGATGTGGCAGATTTATACATGGAAGGAAATGATCAGTATAGAGGATGGTTCCAATCATCACTTTTAACATCTGTCGCAACACGTGGCTATGCCCCATATAAAGAAGTACTAACTCATGGTATGGTTGTTGATGGACAAGGAAGAAAAATGTCTAAGTCACTCGGTAATGGTATCGATCCAATAGATGTTGTAAATAAATATGGAGCTGATATATTAAGGCTTTGGGCTGTTTCATCAGACTTCCAAACAGAAGTAAGATATTCTGAAGATATTATTGCTCAAGTATCAGAGGTATACAAAAAACTTAGAAATACTATAAGATTTTTACTTGGAAATTTAAATGATTTTAATATCGATACAGATATTGTTCCTTATGAAAATAGAGATGAACTTGACAAGTATATATTATATAGACTAAATAAACTTATTGAGTATGTAAATTCTGCGTATGATGAATATGATTTTCATTTAATATACAGCGAGCTTCATAGATTTGTAACAGCAGAGCTTAGTAGTAAATATTTAGATGTTATAAAGGATAGACTATATACATTTAGAGTAAATCATACTCTAAGAAGAAGCAGTCAGTCAACTATGAATGATATTCTAAGAGTTCTTGTAAAACTTATAGCTCCAATACTTCCATTTACAGCTGAAGAAGTTTGGTCATTTATGAGACATAAGCAAATTTCAGATTCTTTAACTGTTATGCTTGGTGGATTTCCAACTGAAAGACCAGAATATAATGATATGGAATTGGTAGAAAAATGGGATAGAATGTTTAAACTTAGAGATGAATTTGCAAAATATTTAGAAGAAGCAAGGGCAAATAAAGTTATAGGTCAAAACTTAGATGCAGTTATAACATTTGAAACAAATGATGATGAAGAATATGAGTTTGTAAAGAAAAATGAAAAAAATATAGCACTTATATGCATTGTATCTCAGTTTGAAGTAAATAAATCTGAAGAAAGAAAAATAACAGTTAATAAAGCATATGGTTCAAAATGTGCTAGATGTTGGACATATTCTGACAGTGTTGGCAGAGATACTCAGCATAAAGATTTGTGTAAAAAATGTTTAGATAATATGTAAAAATAGCTCCTAAACTTAAAAAAATGAAAGTTTAGGAGTATATTTTATATATAAATAAAAAAGTCTCCCTTACACTCAAAGTAAGGGAGACTAAGCTTGTAATAATTGGATTTTGATATTTCAATCGCTTCAATCTTATAACGCCGCAGTAATTATTTAAAAAAGCGGCTATACGTATTTTAAAGCTAAGAAGCGAAATTAGCCTTAAACTTTATGACTTATTCTTCGCATTTCAGCGGATTTATAGCCCGAACTTTCCGGCCATTACCGCATGTTTAAAGTTACCAAAGGACTAATTCGTCCCACATAAACCCATCCTTTCTTAAATAGATAGAGTACTGAATTTTCTGATGTTTGCAAACATTGATTGAATTTTAAAATCTTAACTTTAGATATGGATGATTTCAGACGTCTTATTGTTGTTCTCGTACTGTCTTTAGTGATAATATAATATAAATCCACCATCAAAGTCAAGATTTATCAGGTTTAAGTAAAACCTGAAAGGCAAATTTTCATATTATACCTCCTCCGTTAGTAATGCTGCATAATGTCGCGACAAAATACAGCTACTTTTTAAATTCGTACATTCCCATTTTATATGAGCTCGGGTAATACTCTAAGTAAAACCGATAAAATAGGTTATTTTTATGCGATAAGCTTTTGTGCTTTAAAAGCCGAATCAATCAATATTAATAAATATATTTAATTACTCTAAAATCCTCCTTTTTAATTATAAATAGATTATTTTTGAAATCATAAAACCGATTATATCATATTATATGCAAATTGTCAACAAAAATTTACTAACTTTTCTTTTACAAATATATAGCATATTATTGTTTACAATGTGAAAAAAATAATATATAATTATCCTAAGGTGAAAATAATGTTAATAGTAAATAACTTGTGTAAAAAGTTTGGAAATTTCACAGCACTTAATAATATTTCTTTTGAAGCAAAAGAGGGACATATTCTTGGTATACTTGGACGTAATGGTGCTGGAAAATCCACAATGTTTAGATGTATAATGAATATCTTTGATAGTGACTCAGGTAATATAACTTTAGATGGTAAAAAAATAGATGAGAGTATTTTAAATAAAGTAGGTTTTCTTATTGAAGAAGGATGCCTTACAGCTGAATATACAGTATATGAGCAGTTTTGCATGTTTGGAATTTTAAAAAATATGACGACAGATGAGATAACAGATTCTTTAATATACTGGCTTGAAAAATTCAATATTTCTGAATATTTAAATACTAAAATTAAGAAGATATCAAAGGGAAATAGACAAAAATTACAATTTATAGTAGCTGTTATGCATAATCCTGATTTAATAATATTAGATGAACCATTTAGTGGACTAGATCCATTCAGTATATCAGAACTTAAAGAAGTAATATTAGAACTTAAAAGTCAAGGTAAGATGATAATATTTTCTTCTCATCAAATGGATAATGTAGAAAGTATATGTGATGATATTTTAATGATAAATAAAGGTCATGAGGTTTTAAAAGGTAATCTTAACGAAATAAAAAACTCATATGATAAGAAAAAAATAGAAGTAGTAGGAAAGATTGATATAGAGAGTTTAAAAAATAGCAATGAGAATATATATAAGATTACAAAAGATAAGATTGATACTTATTATATATATATAAATGGTAATTCAAATGCTCATAATGTACTTGATAATATTAAAAAATATGATTTGCAAAGTATTATACTAGATAATTTAAGTTTAGAAGATATATTTGTGGAAAAAGCAGGTGAGACATATGAAGAATAAGAAATTACTTAGACTTACTTTATTTGGAGTTGAGCAAACATTTAAAAATAAGGTATGGATAATTGTAAATATACTTATGGTAATAGCAACAATAGTTGCAGTTAATTTTAATACAGTAAAAGAAATAATAAATTTAAAAAAATCTTCAGAAAACACTGATAATAAAGATATAGTTAAATTTATGATAAATGACGAAACATCAAAACTCCAAAAATATATACTAAATGAGAATAATAGCGAAATAGAAGTTATTCCTTATGAAGAAAATAAAATAGCAGAAGGTTGCATAGCCATAGACGTTAAATATGATGATAAAAATTATATTGTAGCAACTATTACTTCCAAAGAATACATAGATATTAGTAAATATAAAATAATAGAGAAAGCTGTGAATTCTGTTAGAAATGAAGTATTTTCAGAGAAAAATTATATTAGTATAGAGGAAGCAGAAAAATTAAATACATCTGTAAATATAAATAGAGTTATAACTGAAATGGATGTGAGTACATATGAAGAAAATTCTTCAATATTCTTTATAGTTACATTTATACTTTATTTCTTATTTATATTTATAGCATCAACACTTGCTTCGACCATTGGAATGGAAAAAATAAGTAGAACTACTGAGTATATGCTTACTGGAATCAGTGAAAACGCATATCTTTGGTACAATATATTACAAACAATTATAGTTGTTATACTGCAGACAGCTTTAGAGGCTATTTACTTTCTTGTTGCATCACTTATTAATACAACGCTTATTCAAAGTTTCTTAGGTGCACCTGATATGGAAAATTTAATATCACTCGGACTTACAATGTCACTAAAACCTATTGTAGTTCAAGCTACACTGATACTTATACTTCAGTCAATACTTGCAATATTCATATTATCTATTGTACAGGCAGTTATATCTTCTAGGGTAAATAATATGTCAGATGTATCAAATTCAACAGTGTTAGTACTTCTATTTGTAATATTTGCTACAATGTTTTTCCCAAATATAATTCCTGTTAAGGAAAATGTAAATATATTTTTTAAGATTGTGTCACTTATACCAGTTGTGTCTGCAGTAGCAGTTCCAAAGCTTTTGCTTTTAGGTCAAGTAAACTTAGTTTTTGCTATAATATCAGTCATAATTAGTGTTGTAGTGATGATTATTGCAACAATATTTGGCTCTAAACTATTTAAAAGAGGACTTCTTAGTATAAATAAAGGAAGCAAAAAAGAAGAAAGAGTAGATAAGCTCATAAAAAATGATCTTAACTCATCAAAATTAAAACTTAGTGTATCAAAGGTATCAATGGCACTTATAATTTATCTGATATGTTCAAATGTGCTAGGGATAATACAAACTTTAGTATTGAGTACAAATTCGAATGTGATAGTAACATATATAGTCTCTATACTTGTATGGATTGCTGGTATTTATCCTGCATATTGGTATTTAAAAAATAGTAATTATGAAAAGAAAGAAGAACAAAAAAAGACTAGTTTTAAGCATAAATTTATTGCTATATTAATAGCTTTTGGAATGCTATGGATTGTGCAAATTCTATCCACACTTATAAATACTTCTGAAATTGATTACACTAAGTATATGAATCTTGATTTTTCTAAAGTAATTTACTGCGTGCTTGCTGTTATAGAGATAGCAGTGCTTCCAGCAATATTTGAGGAACTTTTATTTAGGAAGGCTATATTTGGAAGTTTGAAAAGATATGGTGTAGTATTTGCTACAATATGTTCATCGCTTGCATTTGGTTTGGTACATCAAAATTTAACACAAGGTATAGCAGCATTTTTTATGGGAATAGTATTTTGTATTCTTGTTAATAATACAGGCTCAATTATTCCATCTATGATACTACATTTTATAAACAATTTGATAGGAGTACTAGAGATGATATTTGAGCAAAAGTCAGATGCTATTTTTAATGCATTTTCAAATATAATGGGCATTATAGCAATTATATTTGCAGTAGTTAGTGTTATTGCAATTATAGTTTTAAAACTTAAGAAATACAAATTTTTAGATAAGATAGATAATAAATTGGAAGTTAAAAATCCTATAATTGTTATTTGTACAGATTTTGTTACTATGATTACACTTTTTATATACATAGTTATAACTGTGTGTGTAACTAAAATGCTGTGATACAAAAATTATATTTATAACAATTAAATGTGATAATTATACTGTTAAAGAAATCTAATGAATAGTGTTAAGAAGATCTCGGTATTTTAAATATCGAGATTTTCTATATATAAAATTATAACTAAAACAGTAGTATTTTATATAAATTTCTGATATACTAAAACTTAAATAAAGAGGTAAGTAAAGTGGATATTATAAAATTAAAAGAAAATCTAAAAAATCTGCAAATTGGCACATTATCTAGCATAGAGGAAGATACAGATTTAGAACACTTAAGTTTTACAAAAGAGGATTTAAAAACCAGAAATTTTGAAAAAGTAGAGTTTAAATATTGTAAGTTAAAAAATATAATTATGCAAAATAGTAAATTTGAAAAAGTTGCATTTAGTGATGTTATTTTTGAAAATTGTGATTTTGGTGGTGCTACATTTTATAACTGTACATTTATTAGATGTTTATTTAATAATTGTAAGCTTTATGGAACTAGCATCTCAGAAAGTATGTTATCAACTGTATATTTTATAGGCTCAAATAATAGTTATATAAATATTTATATGACAAGTTTATCAGATACTAAATTTGAAGAAGTAAAAATGGTAAATAGTTATTTTCAAAATGTAAAAATAAAGAATATGACTTTGAAAGGTGTAGATTTTCAAAGTGCTCAGTTTTATAAAACAAGTTTGAATAAGGTAGACCTTTCTAATTGTGAAATAAGTGGAATATCTATTTCATTAGAAGATATAAAAGGAGCTATAATTGATACATTTCAAATGCAAGAGCTTATGTATCTTATAGGGGTGAAAGTTAAATAGAAAAATTATATTATTAAGGCCTGGTTATTTTACACTAAAATAATTATATATAATTGAAAAATATTTTATATTATGATATCATCTATATAAATATAGACAAAATTCTCAATATATAATAACTACATGGCAACAAAATAAAGAGGGATAATGAAATGGAAAAAGAAAAAGGTAAATTAATAAAACAGCTTATAACTATATTTTGGATATTTTTTATAGGAAGCATAGTGGGATACGTATTTGAAATAGCATTTTTCTTTTTAAAAAATGGATACTTTGAATTAAGACAAGGGTTAGTATATGGTCCATTTATACCAATATATGGAGTAGGAGCAGTATTATATTATTTAGTTATAGATAATTTAAAAATAAAAAATAAATTATTAATTTTCTTTGTTACTGCTGTACTTGGTGGCATAACAGAATATATATTTTCGTTTTTGCAAGAAAAACTGTTTGGCTCAGTATCATGGGATTATTCAGATCTTACATTTAATTTAAATGGTAGGACTAGCTTACTTCATTGCACATATTGGGGACTTTCTGGAATTTTTTACATTGCGTGTATAGATCCTTTAGTTCAGAAATTAAAATTAATAGTAGATAATAAAGCATTAAGGATAATTACAGTAATACTTGTTATATTTATGATATTTAATATATTAATATCTTGGATAGCATCAAGTAGGCAGCTTGAAAGAAAAAATGATATTTTACCTAAAAACAGGTTTGATGTATTTTTAGATAAATACTATCCAGATGAATTTATGGATAAAATATTTAATAATAAAAAGTATGTAGTATAAATAGAATCAAGAAGGTATCTTTTGTAGGTACTTTCTTGATTTTATCTTTTGCATATTTGAAATAATTACTATTTAAGTAATAATTTTATAAAATTAATAATATTTTTTTCTTAAATACGTGACTTTTTACACAAACTATTGTATAATGTATCTATATAAAAATGCTTTGGCATTTTAGGAGGTATTGTTATGAGTAAAAGTGAAGAAAAAACAAATGAAGAAGTAGTAGAGCAAGCTTTAAATGAAGATAGCAATATAGAAATAGCTACAAATTTAAACATCTCAGAAGATGTAATAGGAATTATTGCAGGACTTGCAACTAGTGAAGTTGATGGAATTGCAGGAATGACTTTAGGATTTGTTGATGGAATAAATCAAATACTTGGTTCAAGCAAAAAATATTCAAAAGGTGTAAAAGTATCTTTAGAAGGAAAAAAAGTTGTAATTGATTTGTTTGTTAATGTAAAATATGGAGTAAGAATACCAGATGTAGCATGGTCTGCACAGAACTCTGTAAAAAAATCAGTTGAAACTATGACTGGACTTGAAGTTTCAGCAGTTAATATAAATGTACAAGGCATTATATTTGATAAACCAGCAAAAGATTCAAAATCAGTAAAAGTAGATGCTTCAGAAGAAGAGATTTAAGTTTAGGTGATAAAATTGAAGATATTTAGAGAAATTATATTAAAACTTTGTGCAATATGTGTTTTTGTTATATCAATGTCATTAATACTAGGAAGTGTTAATTTCATAAATTTAAACAAGATAGCAGATACTATAATTACTTTTATTTTTAACAATGAAATATACGTTTTAGGAGTATCAGCACTTGTAAGTATTTTATCTTTGATAGCTATTTTTGCTATAGTTCAAGATAAAAATCAGATAAAAACAGGAGTTGCTATAAAAAGAGAATCAGGAAATGTGTATATTTCAAAAGAGACTTTTGAGAGCATAGTGGTAAATGTTGCAAGATCCTATGCGTCACTAAAAAATTATAAAGTTTCTGTTGTAATAGCAGAAGATGGAATTACTGCAAGCGTTCTTACATATATTTTACCAGATACTGTAGTTCCAACTATTATGACAAAACTTCAAGAGGATATTAAAAATGCAATTTTAAAACAAACTACTGTTGAACTTAAAGAAGTAAATGTTAAAATAAAAGGGGTAGTAAGTCAGCAAGATAAATCTGAAAAATCAGTATCTTAAAATAGGATAGGAGTAGTTAAATGAAGAAAGTTTTAAAAGAGTTACTAGATTATATAATAAAAAATAAGTATATAATTACTCTAGTTATTATAGTAATATTCTTATATGCCATAGGCTTCTTAAAAGTTCTGGCAGAAGTAGCGGTACTTGTTATTTTAGTAGCTATTGCTATATTCTTTGGCAAGAAACTTCAAGATGGAAAATTTAATATAAAAGATAAATTTGATTCTAGTAGTGAATTTAGAAAAGAAGGCAATGTATATTATTATGAAAAAAAGGAAGATAAAGAGTCTTCTAAGGATAAATAATATATAAATTTTTAGTAGGGATAAAACATGGGAAGAAAAAAAGCAAGAGAAAATGCATTTAAATGTATTTTTCAAATTGGGTTTGAAAATGAATATAATATTGATAAAATGATAGAAAGTTTAGAAGAAGACACTAAGTTCGATAGTGATGATAGAGAGTATATTGTACATACTGTAAATGGTGTTATAAATAATTTAAGTGAAATTGATAAATATATACTTTCTAATCTTAAAGGGTGGACTATAGATAGAATATCTAAGGTAGATTTAGCACTTCTAAGACTTGCTATTTATGAGATAAAGTTTGATAGAAGTGTTCCTTATAAAGTTAGTGTAAATGAAGCAGTTGAACTTGCTAAAGCGTATGGAGATGATAAGTCGCATAGCTTTGTTAATGGTCTTTTAGCAAAAGTTGTTAATTAGATAACAATATTATTATATAGGAGGGCTAAATGGAACCTAAAGTATATAGTGTAACTCAGCTTAATAAATATCTTAAAATGGTGTTTGAAAAAAACACCGTTTTATTTAATATATCTATTAGAGGTGAAATAACTAACTTTAAACCACATTATACAGGGCATCTATATTTTACATTAAAAGATGAAAGTAGCTGTGTAAAATGTGTGATGTTTAAAAGTTATGCTTCTAGTTTAAAATTTAATTTAGCAGACGGAATGAAAGTGGTAGTTACTGGACAAGTTGCAGTATATGAGGCAAATGGTACTTATCAGATATATTGTCATGATATTGCCAAAGAAGGATTAGGAGAATTATATCAAAAGTATGAACAACTTAAAGCAAAACTTGAAAAAGAAGGACTATTTGATGAATCTCACAAAAAAAGGATTCCTTTTCTTCCAAAAAGAGTAGGAGTTATTACATCTAAGACTGGTGCAGTAATAAGAGATATAATAAATGTAAGCACAAGAAGGTTTAATAGAGTCAATCTACTTATATATCCAGCTGCAACACAAGGTGTAAATGTTAAAGATACAGTAGTTCAAGGAATAAAAGAGCTTAACAGATTAAATAATGTGGATGTTATTATAATTGCAAGAGGTGGAGGATCATTTGAAGATCTTTTTGGCTTTAATGATGAGGAAATAGCAAGGCAGATATATGATTCTAATATACCAATAGTATCAGCTGTTGGTCATGAAACTGATTTTACAATTTGCGATTTTGTATCTGATTTAAGGGCGCCAACTCCATCTGCAGCAGCAGAACTTGTATATCCTAATATGTCAGAAATTATATCTAGGATAGATATTTTAAAATTAAGATGTATAAAAGCTGTGCAGAACAATTTAAATCTAAAGTATGAAAAACTTAATCAAATAAAGAAATCTAGACTTGAAAAAATACCACTTGATAAAATTATGAGCTCAAGGATGAAAATAGATTTAGATATAAAGAAGATAGAAAGTATACTTAGTTTAAAAGTTCAAAAAGAAAAGTCAAGATATTTAAGCACTATTTCTAAACTAGATGCCATGAGTCCGCTTAAGACACTTTCTCGTGGATATATTATAGCTCAAAGTGAAGAAGGAACAGTTATAACTAAAAAAGAAGATATTTCAGTAGGAGAAGAGTTAAAAATTACAGTAGTAGATGGAAATATAAAAGCTAAGGTTACGGAGGTAAATTAAATGAAAAAAGAAGAAAGTTTTGAAGAAAATATGTCATCTTTAGAGGAAGTTGTAAGAAAATTAGAAAGTGGCAATTTAAGTTTAGAAGAATCTATTTCAGAATTTGAAAAAGGTATAAAACTTTCTAAAGTCGCTAGCGATAAATTAGAAAAAGCTGAAAAGAAAATAAATATATTAATTACTAATGAAGATGGAGAGCTTAAAGAAGAAGAGTTTAATGTAGAAGAATAAATATAGAAAATCATCTAAAAATATATTTAGGTGATTTTTTTATGGAAGATAAAGAAAAGGTTAATTTAGTAGATAGAGAAATCTTAGCAAGAAAGCAGAAAAAAGATAGTTCAAGAAAAGGTTTTAATTTTGTTGGAAGTCAGTATAAATGGACAGATATTGATGAGCAAAGAATGAAAGTAAATGAAATAGAGAAAAAAACGAATGAAAATCAATGACATATTCGCATATATATTGACAAAGTTAACATAAAATGGTATAATATTAATGTAAGATATTTTTTATCGCACCTAGGTAGCGTTTTAGGTGCAATGACTGAGGAGGATAATTTTATGACAGAAATAACCAATTTTATCGAAATTCAAGAGGCTTTGGTAGTTGAGAAAAGTCAGCAGAATGGAACATATAATGTGTTCCGCCGGGATGTTCCCTATCTTATGAACGTGGAAAAAATTCGCGTTTATTCTGATAGCCTTAAAAAGGAGCCCGTATATTGGGTACTTTTGAAGTCACAGAATGAGTTCAGAGTTCTCAGGGTATGCTGGGACGAGGTAATGAGCATAAGCTCATTCAATTTCGAAATGGAAGAAGACGTTTCGCTCGAGTTGCAGGTGAGCGAAAGTCGCTATCTTAGCTTTTGCCCGCAGTCACTCGAATGTAAAAGTACTTTTCGCAAGCCTGTCACTTATGCAGCTGAGACAAGCGGAATGCTTGATAGGTTGAAGAAAGGACTTAAATCAAAGGTCCCCGCTATTCTTATCTCTGGAGATACTAGAGTAGCATGCTAACTTTAAAAAATCTCGCAGTTATTGCTGCGGGATTTTATTTTGCTTAAATTTATGAAAAATACATAATATTAAAGTATAATATAACTGATATATTTCTGTAACATAACACTTAAAATAACATTTTTTTACTCTGGAAAAGTAAACTTACTTGAATAAAAATAATATGTTTAGTATAATCTAATTGTATAGGTAGGAATATATCTATATATATAATTTATTACTAGACTTAGTAATGCGTTAAATTTATAATAAAATTTAAGGAGGATGTTTTATGATAAATGATAAGGAAGTAAAAACAGCTGTGTCACCATTTGCTGTTAGAGAAAATGAGGTTAAGGTATTTGATGGAAAAGAAGGTTTTGCATCAATAAATCAAGTAGTATTTAAAATGGATATGGGTTATATAAATGAACTTCATATAAAATCTCTAGAAGTTGTAAATG
>CAZXLZ010000017.1:0-22636 GCA_964642045.1 uncultured Clostridiaceae bacterium | reverse complement strand
CCTTAGTAACTTTTATACTATACATATTATTAGCATACATTAAATAATGTAAAATAATATAATTTAAATTTTTAATTTGGATTTAAATATAACTTTATTAAATGTTCATTAATAGAGAATAGGTATTAATCTATTATTATAATTTTGTATAATAATGACAAAAATTGTCGTTTGTTTTACATAACTTGAAATGTCGAAATAAATGTGCTATAATATAAAATATAAAGTTTAATAAAAAGTTTTATACAATTTGACAAAATTCGACAAATGATATAAGATATATATGATAGTATATTACTCGAGGGGATAAAATTGACTTGCAAATTAATAGGATATCATGGGACAACTAAAGAGAATGCAAAAAAAATAATAAAAGATAATAGATTTTTAAAATCTAATAGTGAGGAAGAATGGATTGGTCCCGGTATATATTTTTATGATAATATAGAAAATGCTTATGAATATAATATGAGAAATTATAACTATTTTAATATGGATTATAAAAAATTTATAAGTGAAACTAATATATTGAAGGCAAACATTGAGTGCGATGAGGAAAATATATTAAATTTAAACAATTTTGAGGATAAATATAGATTTATATTATTTTATAGAATGGTAAAAGATTATATAAAAAATAATAATAGATTTAAAAATAGTGATTTTCAAGATGGTTTTATACTTAAGTACTTATTGGAAAAAACTGATTTAATGTCTGGTTGTCAAGTTATTACTAATATATTTTCTAGAACCTTTAGAAAAGCAAATAAAGAATTTAGTTCGAGATTTGCATATGAAATAAAGCAGTTGTATATTAATGTAATAGATGAAAAATGCATAGTTAGTATAGAAAATGTAAATAATAGTAATAAACAGTTGTTTAATATGATAAATGATATTTATTATAATATTAAAGAGGAGGACGAAGAAAATGAAATTTAAAGAGCTTAGTATTGAAGAATTAAAAAAAGAAATAAATAATTTTTTAAGTACTAAAACATCAGATGAAATAATAGATGTTTTAGAAGAATATTCATATTCTGACAAACTTCAATTATTATATAATAAAATATCTTATTTAAATAATGATAGAATTTATATGGATATTCAGGAAAATATATATATTGAAAGTGCAAGTTTTGAATTAGATTATACTAAAGATATAAAATATAATAATCCAAAAGTAAATAAAAAATTATATGATAATTATAATGAATGGGAGTGTGATGCAGCATAATGGACAAGTCTAATGTAATAAAAAGCAACCTTATTTTTACAGGATATATAGTTGATGAAGTGGTTTTTAAAATAAACGGAGCATTTGATAATCCTAAATCTGTAAAAATAGATTTTGATATTGACGATAATATACAATTTAATAATGAGACATCACAAATGAGTGTAGAACTTAAATTAGAAGTGTTTAAAGAGATGAAAAAAAACAATTATCCATTTTCAATTAATGTTGTATTAAGAGGATTTTTTAAAACAAGTGGAGAAAATGTAGAAGTGTATAGACCTAATGCAATTGCAATATTGTATCCTTATTTAAGGTCAATAGTATCAACATATACAGCAAATTCTAATGTATCAACTTTAATATTACCACCAATTAATGTAGTAAAATATTTAGAAACAAAGAGAGAAAAGGAGAGTTAGTTAAAGAAAATTTTGTCTAAAGTATTTAAAAGTTGAAAAAATATGTTATAAAACAGATATATCTAAATTTTATTAAACAAAATAAATTAAAAGTCAGGATTTTATTCCTGATTTTTCTAATGCAATTTTAATGCAACTACTGTATGTTTGCATATATTCTATAACTTTTCAATTTTATTATTTAAATTATATTTATATGTTTATCTTTTCTAAAAATAAATCTATTGTAATTATAAAATACTGTATATATACAAATATATGAAAGGAATTGACATTCCTTAAAATTATGATATAATACTGACAGTAAAATTATTTATATAATAAGTTATAGGTAAGTACCTTTGCGCAAATTTCTAATAATTAAAAATTTTAACTTTAAGAAAGGTGGAAAAAATAATGAAAATCCAAAATATTGGCAACATTAATATTATTAATGGTCGGGTTATAAGTGGAGGATGTTCTTCTGCAGAATCTAAAAAGATTGATGAAACTAAATGTATTGGAGTTGAAGGAATATTCAAAATAAAAGTTGATTCTGATTTAGCAAATGTTACCATCTCTGCTAGTAACAGGACAGATGTCGAAGTTCATTATTATGGTGAAGTATGCACAGACGGAAATCTTGAATTTGATGTTACTACATCCGGTAATGAAATTGATATTTCTGCAAAATTTAAGGAAAATACCTTTAATGGAAATCTTAAAATGGATGTGATTATTCCTGAGAGTGTGTTTAGACTTATTTCAGTTAAATGTGAATGTGGAAGAGTAGAGCTTTGCAAAAATGTTGAAGCACAGCAGTTGAAAATTGATTCAATGAATGGTGGTATTAAGTCAGAAGCATCTTTTGAAGAAATTACAGCAAAGACTATGAATGGAAGTATAAATATTTCTATTAGTGCCAAAAACGATATTGAAATTTCAGCCTCTTCTATGAACGGAAAAATCAGTGTAGAGCTGAATAATATTGGCTACTGTGATATTTCAACTTCATCAATGAATGGATCTATTAAAAACACTCACAACTCTAATGGAAAATACAAGGCTACCGGCAATATTTCTTCCATGAATGGCAAGGTAATAGTTGAATAAAATATTTAATTAAGAATTATTTTAGTGCCCTATGAAATAAAAGCATAGGGCAGAATTTTTTTTATTGCAGACAACAAATAGCTTATTGAATTATAAGCATTTTTTTGTTTTATTTATAAATAATTATATAAGGAGGTAAAGTAAAATGAGTAGAATAGTAGAAGATATAAAACAAGAACTAATAAAAAGATGTAATAAATATAATGAAAAGTATAATTATGATTTTTGGAATGATCATATTAAATATGTTGTAAAAAACGCAGTGGAGTTAGCTAATAAGTATGGTGCAGATACTGAAATTGTAGAGTTAGGAGCATTACTTCATGATATAGCTATGCCATCAGAATTTGGTACAAAAGAAGAACATAATGTGTATGGTGCTAAAATTGCAGATGAACTATTAACTAAATTAAATTATTCACAAGATAGGAAAGAAAGAGTAAAGGAGTGTGTATTAAGACACAGAGGTAGCAAAGATTTACCAAGAAATACTATTGAAGAACAATGTGTAGCAGATGCAGATGTTATAGCACATTTTGATTGTATACCTTCTCTATTCCACTTAGTTTACAATGAAATGAATTTATCAGTAGAAGATGGAGAAAAATATCTAAAGAAGAAATTAGAGAGAGATTATAATAAATTAAGTGATAAAGCAAAAGAAATAATGAAAGATAGATATGAAAATATAATCAAAGTTCTATTTGTAAATAAAGATTAAATGGTAAATATATTAATTGGATTTATAGATAAAGGGTAGGTAGATATGAGAAAAGCAATAATAGGTATAGTTTCTAAGCATTATTTAAAAAATGGAATAAGACCAGATATGTTTGTAAGAGATGAAGTTAAACAAGCTGTATTTGATAATGGAGGAATAGCTATTGGAATATTACTGCCAAAAGATGAGTTATTAGATGCAGGTGATAATTGGCAAAGTGATAATCTTACAAATAAAGAATATGATGATCTAATTGCACAAATAAATTTATGTGATGGGATAATATTTCAAGGAGGATCAGCATGTGATAACTATGAGATGACTTTAGCAAAATATTGTTATGATAATGACATACCTACTTTAGGAATATGTTGTGGTCAAAATGTTATTGTACGTGCTCTTGGTGGAACAACATTTGAAATTCCTAATCCTGATAAGCATAATAAAGCGGAAGAAGATTATGTACATGATATATTCATTGATAAGAACTCTAAATTTTATGATATAGTTAAGTCAGATAAAATAAAAGTTAATTCTAGGCATAAACATACTATAGATAAATCACCATTTTTAGATAAAGTTGCATTTTGTGATGACGGCTACGCAGATGTAGTAGAATCAAAGGATAAGAAATTCTACATGGGAGTAAGATTTCATCCTGAAAGTTTATATAAGATAGATGAAAATATGAATAATATTTTTAAGGAATTTATTAATTCAATTGAAAATTAATTGTATTTTCGGGTTATGATGTATGATGTTTACAAAAACAGAATAAATAATTAATTATAATTGGGAATCATTAAAACAAAATTTGTTTTATAGATTCTCTATTTTTATCTCTTATTAGTATAATAAAAATATTTAATACATTATTATTTTGTGATATAATTTCTTTGGTGATAAAAATGAACAATGATATATTTGCAATTATAGAAATAGGTAGTAATAATACTAAAACTCATGTATATGACAAAGGAATGAATATATATGAGAATAATGCGACTATTCAGTTTAAAAATAACTATAAAAAGTTAGGAAAAATTGATGATAATGATTTGGACAAGCTATCTACAGAAATAGAAGAAGCATTAAAATTTACAAATAGAGTATATATATTTGGATGCAGCATTTTTAGAAATATTTCCAAAAATGAGTTAGAAGAAGTTAATAACTATTTATATAACAAATTTAGTCTTAAAATCTCTGTAGTATCTCAGGAGGATGAAGCAAACTTTACTGCTTTTGGATGTTACAGTGGTATTGATTATGATAAAAATATTTGTATATTTATAGGTGGAGGTGGCTCAACAGAGCTTATTATAGTAAATAAGGGGAAGGTTATAGAAAAAAGATATCTAGATTTTGGAGTTTTTGATATAACTGATAAGTTTGAAAGCTTGAGGGCAGATATACCTACTTGCAGTTTTGATGAAGTTTATACATACTTAGAAAATATGATAGGGGACTTTAGCACAGAATGTGATGTGTTAGTACTTGCTGGTGGCGACCATTTATATTGGTATAATAATGCTGGATATGAACTAATGCCAAATATAATCTATAATTCTGATAACCAAAAGTATATGATAACTACTGAGATGAGTGATGAATATGATAGAAATGCATATATTGCATCTTTAAATAAAGTAAGAAGAAATAGTGATAACCCAGAGTGGTTTGATGGATCAAGAGCAATGAAGGCAATTACTAATGTAATATCACATAAAGTGCATGCAAAATATATAGTTCCAACTAAAATAAATATGGAAGATGGAATAAAAGAGAAAATAATTAATGGGAAAATAGAATAAAAAAGAGAGAAGGATTACATAACCCTTCCCTTTTCTTTAGTTCACAATCATCGTGAACCTCTCTCTTCACCGCTTCATATGCGGTGTAATAATTCTTCTGTGCGCCGCCAAGCGTATCATCGAAGCTCTCTTCGATTGATTCATCAAGCAACGGCGCTTATATCGCCGGAAAAAATCTATACCGCCAATATAAAGACCAGGCGGTGTGGCCTTACAGGCTCTTTAAGTAAAGCCTGATGTCTCGAAAAGCCGAACTTTCATGGGAACTTCTCCTTTCCTAGTTATTTTTGCAAATTTTTAGTGCTACACCAAGCAAAGGGCGCCTGTGTATTTGCTGCACTAAAATCAAGCGATGGATATCCGAGAAAAGGTTTTACAACTAAGTAAAACCAGTGGCAATCTTTTTCATATTCGCTCCTTTCGAGCCGGTTCAGTTCCACGTTGGAACTTCCCCCGCCGCGGCCAGCGTTGATCAATTACTTATTAATATTATTCATAAGAATAATATTACTAGGACCTCTTATTCTCATAACAGATCCCTCCTTTCTAAATTACTTTTAAGGAATAGCGAAAACTACATTGTCTATTATAACATAGTTTTTATGTAAAGCCAATAGTAAATTTAAAAAAAGTTAAAAATTTATTTTTGACATATAAATAAATGGCTTAAAAATAGTCTTAAATTCACATTTATGATAATATATAATTATTCAATTTTATACGAATAATTGTGTAAAAATTTTTAATATATATTATATAAAGGAGAGATTTGTATGGAAAATATAAAATTAAATGTGGATATGAAATAAAAGAAAAGATAATAAGAGTAAAATTAATATACAAAAAGAAAAAGGAAGGATAAATATCCTTCCTTTTTTTCTATGCCGCTGCCTTGCGAGCCGAAGATGGGATATCATATCCCATAGATATTCGGCTGCCGCCGGTAAGCGGTTCACATATTTCTCCCTTAGGGACGCACATAGTTGTAATAATCTTAAAGCAATATTAAAGCGTCCCCTCATAGGGAATCTGCCCCAGGGAGCATGTACGGATTCTATAATCCGTAAGAAGCTCGCTATACGGGGGCAATAAAACATTCTCATACCCGCGAAATTCACAGACCACATAGTGGTCACATTTCTAGCGGGAAATTAATCTTATGCCGACATATGATTGATAGACCAGCCTCTCTAAATGAAGCCTGAAACAAAGATCCTCATCTTTGCACCTATATATCCTTTCTTTAATATTTTTGCAGATCTAGTGCTGTACACCAAGCAAAGGGCGCCTGTGTATTTGCTGCACTAAAATCAAGCGATGGATATCCGAGAAAAGGTTTTACAACTAAGTAAAACCAGTGGCAATCTTTTTCATATTCGCTCCTTTCGAGCCGGTTCAGTTCCACGTTGGAACTTCCCCCGCCGCGGCCAGCGTTGATCAATTACTTATTAATATTATTCATAAGAATAATATTACTAGGACCTCTTATTCTCATAACAGATCCCTCCTTTCTAAATTACTTTTAAGGAATAGCGAAAACTACATTATCTATTATAGCATCATTTTTATGTAAAGTCAATAGTAAATTAAAAAAAAGTTAAAAAATTTTAAAAATTTATTTTTTATAGTATCAATAAATGGCTTTAAATTGACTTATATTAACATTTATGATAATATATAATTATTCAATTTTATACGAATAATAGTATAGAAATTGATAATATATTATTATATAAAGGAGAGATTTGTATGGAAAATATAAAATTAAATATTGAAGGAATGCACTGCACAGGTTGCAGTACAAGACTTGAAAAAGTTCTTAATTCTTTAGAAGGAGTAAAAGAAGCATCAGTTGATTTTGAAAGTAAAATTGCTATAGTTACATATAATAAAGAGGTTATAGATATAGAAAGCATAAAAGAAGCTATAGATGATGCAGGATTTGAAATTGTATAAGAGGAATATGAATGAAGAAAGTAATATTAAAAATAGATGGGATGACTTGTAGTGCGTGCAGTTCTGGCTTAGAAAAATATTTAAATAAACAAAATGGTATAGAAATAGCAGTGGTAAATTTAGTAATGGAAACAGCTAGCATAGAATATGACGATAGAGTGCTAAGTATAGAAAATTTAGAAAAGTTCATAGAAAAAGCTGGATTCAAAAGTTTAGGTATAGATAATTTTGAAAAAAATACAAAGAAAGCAAAATCAGAGAAATATAAGTTAATAATAGTAACAGTTTTATCTATTATATTATTGTATATTTCAATGGCGCATATGATAAATATGCCAGATATACCATTTCTTAGTATGAATACTCATCCTATAAATTATATAGTAGCACTATTTATACTTGCAACACTTGTAATTATTCTTTGCATAGATATACTAAAAAATGGTATAAAAAATTTAATACATTTAACACCTAATATGGATACTTTAGTAATGATAGGCGTTTTTAGTAGTTATATATATAGTATTATAATGTCTATATCTATATTTAAGGGGAATATATCAAATGTTCATAATTTATATTTTGAATCAGCAGCTGTTGTACTATTTTTTATAAAGATAGGAAAATATGTAGAAGGAAAAAATAAAGATAAAACAAAAGAAGCACTAGAAGGACTTATGACAATAACACCTAATCACGCAACTATTATAAAAGATAATAAAGAAAGAGCAGTAACTATTGATGAGATAGAAAAAGGTGATATTGTAGTTTGCAAACCAGGGGAAAAAATTGCAGTAGATGGAGTAATTATAGATGGAAAAACTCATATAGATGAATCTTTTATAACAGGAGAAAGTACTCTTGTTTGCAAGGAAAAATCATCAAATGTAATTGCTGGAAGTATTAATTATGAAGGAACTATAAAATATAGGGCTGAAAGAATAGGAAAAGATTCTACAGTATCAGAAATTGTTAAAATGGTTACTGAGACTACAAATACTAAAGCACCAATTGCCAAAATTGCAGATAAGGTTAGTGGATATTTTGTTCCGAGCATAATAATTCTAGCTTTTATTACGGGGATAATTTGGCTTATTATTTCAAAAAATGTAAGTACGTCGCTTAATGTATTTATATCTATTCTAGTAGTTGCATGCCCATGTAGTCTAGGTCTCGCCGTTCCACTTGCAATAGTTATATCTTCTGGAAAAGCTAGCCAAAAAGGAATACTTATTAAGACAAGTGAAGTTTTAGAAAATGCACATAAAGTTAAAACTGTAGTGTTTGATAAAACTGGTACACTTACTAAAGGAAAGCTTAGTATATCAAAAATATATAATTATACAGAGCTTGAAGAAAGAGAAATACTAAAGATAGTTTCAAGTATAGAGGAAAAATCAGAGCATCCAATATCCAAGGGGGTAGTAAATTATGCTAAAGAGTTAGAGATAGAAAGTTTAGAAGTAACAGACTTTGAAGCTGTGCCAGGTTTTGGTATAAAAGCTAAAATTGATAATAAAGAATACTTAATAGGTAATAAAAGTCTTATGATAGAAAATAATGTCTCTTGTATAAATGAAAAAGATGCAGAAGAGCTAATGGAAAATGGTAATACTATAATATTTGTTGCATGCAATAATAAAGTTATTGCAATAATTGGAGTAAAAGATACGCTAAGAGAAAATGCGAAAGAGGTTATAGAAAAATTAAAAAGTAGAAATATAGATGTCGTTATGCTTACAGGAGATAATGAAAAAGTAGCAAAAATAGTTGCAGGTAGTGTTGGAATAGAAAATGTTATATCTTCAGTAAAACCTAATGAAAAAGCACATCATGTAAATAATTTAAAAAAGAATGGATTAGTTATGATGTGTGGAGATGGAATAAATGATAGTGTAAGTCTAGTCTCAGCAGATATTGGTGTATCTATGGGTAAAGGTACAGATATTGCTATGAATAGTAGTAATGTAATTCTAGTGAGTGATAATTTAGAGAAAATAGATGAACTAATTAATATAAGTAAAAAGACTGTACAAATTATAAAACAAAATCTATTTTGGGCATTTTTCTACAATATATTAATGATACCTATAGCAATGGGAATACTTACACCGGTGCTTAATATAACCTTAAATCCAATGCTAGCATCTCTTGCAATGACTATAAGCAGTTTAACAGTTGTTCTTAATGCTCTTAGGCTTAGAAAAATATAATGTAATGATTGAAATTTTACATAGTTTGTGTTAATATATGAGTACAATTTTTATACAAAATCTAAACAGTAGTCAACTGACAAGGAGGTTATTATGTACAAAGACTCACATGTTCACACAGAAGCAAGCCATGATGGAAAATCAGGTATGGCTGATTATGTAAGGGAGGCAGAAAGTAAAGGCGTTGATGAAATTACATTTACAGAGCACTTTGATATTTATGATGGATTAAAGACAAATCTCAAAACACTAGATGTATCTAAGTATTTTTGGGATTATAATGATTTTAAAAGGAATAGTAAGTTTAAAGTTAATTTTGGAATTGAAATTGGACTTCAGCCTGACATTGTACAAAAAGTAAATGATATTGCCGGCACATATCCATTCGACTTTATAATAGGTTCATCTCATATTACGTGTAAAAAAGACATGGCGATGGATAGATCCTTTTTTGAAGGAATAACCAGACATGAGGCATATATGAGATATTTTGAAGAAGTACTCGAAAATATAAAAGTGCATGATAATTTTGATGTTTATGGACATTTGGATTATGTAGTAAGATATGGGGGATACACTTCAAAAGTAATTGAGTATGAAGAATTTAAGGATATACTTGATGAAATTTTGACTGGTCTTATAAGAAAGGATAAGGGAATAGAGATAAATACATCGGGCTTAAGATATGGACTTCCCAGTTTTCATCCAAACAAAGATATTGTAAAAAGGTATATAGAGCTTGGCGGTAAAATTATAACTGTTGGTTCTGATGCTCATAAATCAGAAGATTTAGCAAAAGATTTTAATGTAGCATATGACTTATTAAGAAGCCTTAGAGTTTATGAAATTGCAGTATTTCATAAAAGACAGCCATCTTTTGTATCAATAATTTAAATAATATTGGAATGTATTAGGTAAAATACAAGTTTAAGAGAAAAAATAAAGTTATGTATTTATACAACAGTCATTTATAAGCTGTTGTATTTTTATATTATAACAAAAATACATTATATATAAAATCCAATTATAGTATTGTAAATACCCAAAATGTGATATAATAAAATTATATATAAGATTGTTATATAAAAGAGGTAAAAATGAAGATAAAAGTTAATAAAAATATATTTGTAATTTTAGGTATTATATATATGTTATTTTGTTTTTCTAAGGTAGAAGCTAATACAATAAATAAAATAGATATGGATATATATCTAGATAAAAATGGTAATGCTACTGTGACTGAGATTTGGCAAGCTAATTTAACCAAAGGAACAGAAGGATATAGAGCATATACAAATTTAGGTTATGCAAGTATTTCAGATTTTAGTGTTAAGGATGATACTGGAAGAAATTATACCAAACTTTCAAGTTGGAATACAAATGGAAGCTTTAATGATAAAGCATATAAATGTGGTATTAATAACATTTCTTCAGGAAAAGAATTATGCTGGGGGATATCTAGATATGGAAATAATACATATACTTTAACATATAACATAAATAATTTTGTATCACAATATACAGATAATCAAGGTATATATTTTAATTTATTAAATTTAAAGCAGTATGTTGGAGAAGCTAGAATAACAATTCATTCGGATGTTCCTTTTTCACTTGATAATGCTAGAATATGGGGATTTGGCTATGAGGGCAGTGCTATATTTCAAAATGGTAGTATAGTAATGGATTCTAAAGGCTCACTTTCTTCGTCTGATTATATGGTTATTTTAGTTAGATTTGAAAAAGATTTATTTAATATCTCTAAAAAGACATCTACATCTTTTGATAGTATACATGAATCGGCTATGAGTGGCTCAGAATATTATGAGAAGATAGATGAAGAGTTTAATAGTCATGGGAAAATTGAAAATATTAATGTTGCATTTTCGATATTAGGTATGATTTTTATGACACTATTTAGCCCTGTTACATGGATGATAATTATACTTATTATAATAATAAAGAAAAAAGGAGGAAATATATTTTCTTCATCCTCATACAGCACTTCTTTAAACTTTGGACCAAATGGGAAATCACTTCCGAAAGATAGTGAAGTAAATTATTATAGGGATATTCCATGTAATAAAGATTTAGATAGAGCATATTGGATTTTGTATAATTATGATATTATACCAATTAAAACATTAAATTCTGGTATTATTGGTGCTATACTACTGAAATGGATAAAAGAGAATAAAATTACAGTTACAAAGACAAAAAAAGGACTATTTAGTTTTAAAGATAATAATTATGCAATTGATTTTAATGATTTTAAATTTACTAAAAATATTACAGAATACGAACTTCTTGAAATGTTAAGAGAGGCATCTGGTAGTAACAAAATATTAGAAGCAAAAGAGTTTGAAAAATGGTGTAAGAAAAAATACTATAAAGTGGACGGCTGGTTTAATAAATTACAAAATAGAGCTAAAAATAAACTCATTGAGGATGGATTAATAGTAGAAGAAGAAACTCAGTCTAAAAATATATTTGGAAGTGCTAAGATAGTTAAGGTAAAGAGGGTAACTGATGAATTAAGAAATGAGGCAATAAATTTAAAAGGATTTAAGAAATTTTTATTAGATTTTAGCTTAATGCCAGAAAGAGAATTTATAGAAGTACATTTATGGGATGAATATTTAATATTTGCTCAGCTTTTAGGAATTGCAGATAAAGTTGAAGAACAGTTTAGCAAATTGTATCCAAACTTTAATAATGAATCACTATTAAATACAGAGTTTACGACTATAGCAATAAGAAACATGGCAAGTATTGGATATAGCTCTGTGGTAAGTGGAAGAAATAGAGCATCATCTGGAGGTTATAGTGGATCTAGTCCTAGTTCTGGAGGAGGAGGCTCAAGTTCTAGTAGTGGAGGAAGTTCATCTGGTGGTTCTTCAGGTGGAGGCTTTAGATAGTAATTTTAAAATAATAAAAAGAAAGTAGAAATAAAATTCTACTTTCTTTTTTATAGATTATTACTTTTTTTCTTCTGCCTTTTTAAAAAGACTATTAGCTTTATCCATTACATCTACAGAAGCATCCGCTTTTTGACATAGTTTTAAATCACTCCTATACTTTCCTCCATAATTAAATACGAAAGAGCCATGTTTCATATTCTCAGAAATATCAATATCTTCTAAATCTTTTTTTCTTATGTGCATAAAAATGCTCCTTTCTGTTATTTTGCTTAAATTATTTTTCCATATGTGACAATTGCCAATTACATAGTAATTAATAGACTACTACATATATATTATAATAATTATTTAATAATGTCAATAATTTTGAAAGATTAGACTTCAGTATTAATTAAGTGCTAGAAATAGTTTATTATTTAATACTTGCTATTTTATGTTAAATATGCTATACTTATATAGTCAAAAAATAAAAACTCACAGTTAATACCAAGGAGGTAATTAGATGGGAATTTCAATTACAGAATTTCGGGTAGCTATGGAAACATATGGTGCTAAAAGGCTACCTGACCAAGAGGGCTCAAGGTATAATGTTCTTGTACCATGTTTTACTGTCAGAGATGTTCAATTTCTTCATTCGGGCTCGTACTACATTGTTCAGCGAGGTAGTAAAGTACCTAAGGAAATAATGGATAAGGCTATGGCAGAATTTGGAGAGAAGCATCCAGGTGGAGATAACTTTTGGTGGGGCGAAACACATTCCATAAAAGGAATACTCACACTTGCAGCGATGATTGAAGGTAAATATAGCAAAGAATTGATAGATGAACTTACTAACACAACTTATAAAAAGCTATTAGAATGTTCGCCTATTCATACAAATGTTGAATTTCCATTTAGGAGCAATAATTCACCTAAAATGGAAGAACTTCGCAAAAAACTTGCTGAATATAGTAACATTGTGAATCCTTTCGGCAATAACACTTTTAACTTTAAAGAGCCAATCGAATACTTGGATAGGGTAAAGCTTTCATTTAAAGAAGGTAAGCATCTTGGTGTTGATTTAACTTTGAATGGAAAATCTTCTCAGGCATGGTATAATGATGATTTTAATGGCTGGTGCTATGATACTACAATTTACATTCAAAAAAATAGAAAAAATGGCTATATAAATTTGGGACATTATTATGGAAATGGTAATGACCACCGCGTTGTTGATGAAGTTGTTCGTCTTTATTATAAGAAAGATGCAGAAAGGTATGCTGACCATCCTGATGATATTGACCTGAGAATCAGTTTAAAAACGGGCTTGGCTTGGAAGACATATGAAGAAGAACAGGCTACGCCTGCAACTGATGAACAAATAAACATCATGATTGCTTATTTAAACACAAGCATTAGGAAAATAAAGAAGAGAATTATTCGCTATATGATTAATAAATAAGAGTAAAAATATTTATTTTGCGAATAAGAGTGTAAATTTTTACAAGACCGTTTTAATTTTGAGACGGTCTTGTTATCTTTTTTAGAATAAAGTGATTGTTATTTAAAAAATTTTGTTTTATTAAATAAAGTAATATTTTAAAGATGTTTTACTATAGCTATAGGTATTGATATAAAATGAAAAGAGTATATAGAAAAGTAATTTTACTATTCTATATACTCTTTTATAATCAATAGTTCTTATACATCATATTTTATAACTATAGTCACTTTTTAATTAATTTTTTTGTTATTAGATTTTATTTATTATATTAGTTAGTTTTTGTGTGAAAAAATAAAATATGATTACTATATTTTTTATGAATTAAATTACTATGCTTAGTTTAATTAAAATTCGTATATCCAAATTTTTCAATTCTTTCTTTTTCTTTATTTGATAATTCTTTAAGCCATTTAGATAAATCTTGAATACTATTATTTTTCAGTAGTTCAAAATACTTTACTCTATCTTCTTTGGTTATAACTACTGGAGGCAAGTTGTTTTTTAGTAATTCGTAGTTTATAATTAATCTACCAGTTCTGCCATTTCCATCTTCAAAAGGATGTATTTTCTCAAATTCAATATGATACTTAGCAATTTTTGAAAATATATCTTGAGAATCATTGTTGTAATTATATATGTAATAGTTCATTAAGTTTGGTATTTTTTCAGGAGCTGGTGGTATATGGTCGCTTCCTTGAATAAATACTTGTACATTCCTATATCCAGTAGTATCTTTAATATCTTTATTTATAGTTTCATTTATTTTTTTTATGAACCTATCATCAAATTTTTTATTATCTTGTAAATTATTAAAAACTAATTCAAAAGCCTTTTTATGATTAATAGCTTCATATATTTCTCTTGGCTCTTTTCCTTCAATTTTGAAGCTATTATCATTATAAAGAATAGCATAAGTTTCAGCATAAGTAAGTGTATTTCCTTCAATAGCATTAGAATGGTAAGTACTTCTTGTAATTATGTCTTCTAGGTATTCGTTATTATTTAATATGAAATCTAAAATTGCCATGTATCCTCCTTTGTATTGCATAATAATTATAAAACAGACTATAGAAGTAAAAGCCTCCATAGTCTGTTTATCGCCCCTATTTAAGGTTGGGCTTCCATCCACTGTTTAACGTCCCATTTATGGTTAGACTTCCAAATGGTCGGAGTGACAGGGATCGAACCTGCGACCTCATGGTCCCAAACCACGCGCTCTACCAACTGAGCCACACCCCGAACTGCTAAATAATTATAGCATTAATTTAAGTTAAAATCAATAGCTAAAATTAAATTTATTGACAATAAAAGTAAAACATTATAAAATAATTATATTAAAGAGGTGCAAATAATATGTCAGGAGTAAACGTTAAATATCATTATACACATTTTATATATCCTTTTGTAGTAGATCAAAAAAAATACAGTAAATTTTTAGCAAGTATAATAAAGAAAGAAAAAGAGTGGAAATTAAAGATGCATAATGTAAAAGAAGATGAAAGAATGTATAATTTCTTTTTGCCATACATGAGAAAATTTTTATTTCCAACTGTATACTGGTCAGATAGATATAAAAAACATTTTAAAAGTTATGATACTGATACGAAAGCAAGTATACTTAAACGTACATCTTGCAATACATTTGAATATGATTTAAACTTTCTTAAGAATAAAGTATTAAATAAAAGAAAAGATAATATAATTGATTTTGATGTAACTGAAATTAAACTTATATGTTTTGAGCCAGGTATTTGTTTCTTTGATATAAAAGCAGAAATTGATGAAGCAGAAGAAGTAATAGATTTAGATTATATAATAGATTTTAATAGTATTTTTAGAGAGATAACTCCTGATAATTGCAATGTGAAAAATACTGATATATCAGTTAGAAGTTTAGATAATATAAATGATATAGCAATATTTATAAAATCTACTATTGCAGGTTATGAATCTGATAGTTTAGAAAATAAATACTATGATAAATTATTTACATATACATATGTGTGCCTAGATGAAAAGTCTTGGAATAAGCCAGAAGATATTGATAAAATAAGGAATAATTTTTATAAACTTCAATATAACATGGATACAAAAAATACATCAATGTTTAATCATGAGTATGATAAAATAAATGAGAATGTATATTCTAGATGGGAATATTCCCTATTTGGATTTTCTAGAGAAAGTGGACTTATCATGGCTTCAGAAAAAGAAAAATACAATATAACTTATATGCCACATACATTTGAAAAAAATTATTTTTATATGCTACTTCTTGCGATTTATCAAAGAATATCTTTAATAAATCTATCACAAGAATTAATATCAGGTGATAAAACAAAAGCAAATAAACTTCAAGGTGAGCTTACAAGATTTACAAGGATAACTTGGTTTAGCCAAATAACTAACTCAGAAAATGGCATGGATATATGGAAAAAATGGCAAAATGCATTTGAACTTCAAGATCTATATGAAGAAGTACATAGACAGTGTAGAGAGTATTACGATATGGTATCTGCATCTGTACAAGATAGAATTAGTTCAATCCTATTTATAATTTCAATAGCAAGTGTTGTACTAGCTGGAATGCAGATTGTTGTTCCAATGCTAAATATTGAGAAAAAGTGGATAGAGACTGTAGTAATTGCTTTAGTGCTTTCTATAATTTCAGTATATCCATTATATATAATTTTAAGATGGATAAAAAATAAATTTCAAAATAGATTGGGAAAAAGAGGATAGTTTATGTATTGTGGAGTGGATATAATAGAAGTAGAAAGAATAAAAGAAGCAATAAATAACACAAAAGGATTTAAAGAAAAGGTATTTTCGAAAAGTGAGATAGAAGAAATAGAAAAATGTACAGATAGGCTTAAATATCAAAGATATGCAGGAAGATTTGCGGCAAAAGAGGCTGTGTTTAAGGCAATATCCAAAATACTAGTGTTAAATAATAAAAAAATGGAAATTTGGGATATCGAAATTATTAATGAAGCTGAATTTTATAAAAGACCAAAAGTAAATATTTTAAAAGAAGAAGTATCAAATATCATGCAAAAGTACAATATAGATGTTAGTATAAGTCATATTGAAAAAAATGCGATTGCAGAGGCAGTTGTTTCAGAAGTATAAAAAAGGCTCTAGTTATGCTAATTTTTTAAAGCATAATTAGAGCTTATTTTTACTGCTAATTTCCTATATTTAATTGTTTTTTTTTGACTCATATGATATAATTACTTAAGTTAATACAAGGAGAAAGTTTATGGAGAATAATAAATTTTATATAGCAACGCCTATATATTATCCAAGTGGCAATTTTCATGTTGGAACATGTTACTGTACTATAGTTGCTGATGTAATTGCAAGATATAATAGGCTAGCCGGAAAAGAAGTGTTTTTTCTAACTGGAACTGATGAACATGGGCAAAAGATAGAAAATAAGGCAAAAGAATCAGGTATAACTCCTAAAGAATATGTAGATAGAATAGTTGAAAATTCTAAAGAGTTATGGAGAATACTAGGAATTTCTTATGATAGATTTATACGTACTACTGACAAAGATCATGAAGAGTGTGTACAGAAAATATTAGAAAAATTATATAAAAATGGTGATATTTATAAAAGTGAATATGAAGGAAAATATTGTACTCCATGTGAGTCTTTTTTTACTGAGTCACAGCTTGCAAACGGAAAGTGCCCTGATTGCGGAAGAGATGTATCAGTAGTAAAAGAAGAAAGTTACTTTTTTAAACTATCAAAATATGAAGAAAGATTAAAGAAGTTTTTTGAAGAAAATCCAGACTTTTTGTTGCCAGAAACAAGAAAAAATGAAATGTTTGCTAGCTTTTTAGATAAGGGACTAGAAGATTTATGTATTACAAGAACTACTTTTGATTGGGGAATAAAAGTACCATTTGACCCAAAACACATCGTTTATGTTTGGGTTGATGCGCTTTCAAACTATATTTCAGCTCTTGGATATTTATCAGAAGATGATAGTTTATTTAAGAAATTTTGGCCTGCAGATATGCATCTTGTTGGAAAAGAGATAACAAGATTTCATAGCATAATATGGCCAGCACTTTTAATGGCTCTTGATCTTCCACTTCCAAAAAGAGTATTTGGTCATGGCTGGCTTACTGTTGGTGGAAAAAAAATATCTAAATCTTTTGGAAACTATAAAGATCCTAGAGAGTACTTAAAATATTCTAGCGTAGATAGTCTAAGATATTACTTACTAAGAGAAATAAAGCTAGGACTTGATGGGAATTTTGATGAAGAGGAGTATATAAAGAGAATAAATGCTGACCTTTCAAATGACTATGGAAACTTAGTAAGTAGAACTATAGCAATGTCAGAAAAATACTTTGGCGGTATACTATCAAGAAAAGCTTATGAAAAAGTAGCAAATGAGGATTCAGATAATGAACTTTTAAAAATTATAGAAATAAATAGAGATGAGTATATAAAATACATGGAAATGTCAAAACCTGATATTGCACTAGATAGATTAATGCAGATAGTATCATTTGCAAATAAATATATAGATATAAATGAGCCATGGGTACTAGCAAAAGATGAAAGTAAAAAAGAAAGACTAGAAAAAGTAATTTATATGCTTGCAGAAACTATAAGAATAGTAACTATTATGATGAAGCCTTATATGATTTCATCTACAGAAAAAGTACTTAAGCAGCTTGGAACAGATGTGATAGATTTTAGCACTATATTTAATTTTGGTGGTATAAAAGATGAAACAGTATGTAAAAAGGATGAAAATATATTTCCAAGGATTGATGTAAACGAAGCATTAAAAGATAATAACAAGAAAGTTGTGGAAAGTGTGGAGAAAGTGGAAGGAATAAAATATATTTCAATTGATGATTTGGATAAAGTTGAGTTAAAAGTAGGTCAAATCATAGAAGCTGAAAAAGTAGAAGGATCAAATAAGTTATATAGATTGCAAGTGAATCTTGGAGAAGAAACAAGACAAATTGTGTCAGGAATAGCTAAATACTATACAGAAGACGAATTAATAAACAAGAAAGTAGTTGTTGTAACTAACTTAAAGCCAGTTACTCTTTGTAAGGTTCAGTCAAATGGAATGTTACTTGCAGCAGGAGATAGTAGCGTTGTAAGATTACTTACAATTGATGGCGATATAGAAAATGGAGAAAGTATCCACTAACTATTAGGAGGAAATATGGAAGAAATTGCAAAAGATAAAAAGAATAAAAAAAGTAAAATAAAACATGAAATAATAGAATGGCTAGTATGTTTGTTAATAGCAGTAGTGTTATATCTTTTAATAAATTACTTTATAGGCACATTATCAGGAATAAAACAGACATCCATGACACCTACTTATGTTGAAGGTGAAAAAATACTAATAAGAAGGAGAATACTTTTTAAGAAAGAGTTAAATTATGGTGATGTAATAACATTTATTCAGCCAAATGAGAGTAATCTGGGGAGCGCAGTAAATCCTCAAAATATAACTGGTCAGGTAATTGAAGGAGAAGATGCACTGGCTAAATATGACAAAAAAGGTATACTAAGCTCTTTTATGTACTATTTTATAGGAATTGGTAAAAGAAGTTATATAAAAAGAGTTATCGGACTTCCTGGTGATCATATTGAAATTTTAGAAGATGGAACAGTTAGAAGAAATAATGAGCTGCTAAATGAGCCATATTTAAAGGATGGAATAACTAGTCAAAATGGAATGTATATAAATGTAATTGTTCCAGAAGGTGCGGTGTTTGTTATGGGGGATAACAGACTTAATAGCTTAGATTCTAGAGCATTTGGATGTATACCACTAGATAAAATTGATGGTAATGTAGTTGCTAAAATTTGGCCTTTTAGTAAGTTTGAATTTTATAAATAGGTGAATAAATATGTTTGATAATATATATGGTCATGAAAGACAGAAAAAGTTTTTAGAAAACGCTATAAATGAAGATAAAATTTCACATTCTTATATGTTTTATGGTAAAGATTCAATAGGTAAGAGGATGATTGCATTAGAATTTGCAAAAAAAATATTAAATACTGATAATTTAGATACATGTGTAGATTATAAGTATATATGTAGAAATGACGGAAGAAAAGATATCTTAGCCGAACAAATAAGAGAAAATATTACAGAAGATGTTTTGGAAAGACCTATATCATGTGGAAGAAAAGTATATATTATTGATGATGCAGAGTATTTAAATACAATATCACAGAATGTGTTATTGAAAACCTTAGAAGAACCGCCAAGTTATGTAGTAATAATTATGATAGTCTCTAATATTAGTATGATACTTCCAACCATTTTATCAAGAGTAAATAAAATAGAATTTCAAGGTTTAAGCTTTAATGAAATGGAAAAATATTCAAAGGAGAGAGGAATAAATCTTCCTAGTGACATAATTGAATTTTCAGGTGGTGCAATAGGAAAGCTTCAGTATATTATAAATAGTGACATGATGGATACATTTGGAAAAATATCTGAAATTGTAGGTTATATAGCTTCTAAAGATAAAGTAAATACTTTTTTAAAAAGAGAAGAAGTAGATTTTAGTAATATAATATTTTTAGAGTATTTAGAATTTTTACTATTTAAAAGAAAGTTATATATTTCTTCATTAGAGATAAAAAATGCCATATCAAGATTGAAAATGAATGGTAATTATGATATATTAATAGACAATATGTTACTTAAATGTATAGAAAGCGCGTAGGTGATTTATGGAACAAATTTTATGTGTTAGATATATAAAAAATGCTAAACTTGACTACATTTTCTCAAAGAATAATAATGAGAAAGTAGGAGATAGTTTAATTATAGAAACAGAAAATGGTAGTAGACTTGGTAAAGTCATAAAAGTTATAGATAAAGAAAGCTTGCCATCTACTTTACAGTCAAAAAAGGCATATAAGATTGCAACATCTGATGACTTAAAAAAAATAAGGAAAAATGAGGAAGAAGCTAGCGAAATGTTAAAATTTGCAAGAAAAAAAGCAAATAACTTGGGGCTTGGTATGAAATTTCTAACAGCAGAATATACTTTTGATAAATCAAAAATTGTATTTTATTTTACAGCAGAAGATAGAATTGATTTTAGAGAACTTGTAAAAATATTAGCAGCTGAAGTTAGAACAAGAGTAGAGCTAAAGCAAATAGGACCACGTGATGAAGTGAAATTATATGAAACTATTGGAATGTGTGGGATAGAGACTTGTTGTAGAACTCATCTTAAAGATTTTAAATCAGTTACTATAAAAGATGCAAAAGAGCAAGGACTTCAAATAAATATGGATAAACTATCAGGTGCTTGTGGTAAGCTTATGTGTTGTTTAAAATACGAAGAAGAAGAGTATAAGGAAAATCAGAAAAATCTTCCAAAATATAATGAGCTTGTTAAAGTAAATGAAACTGGTGAGGAAGGAAGAGTTTGTAATTTAGATATCTTAAAAATGAAGGTAAAAGTGCATTTTGGAGATACAAGAGAAAATGAAAGATATGAAGTCTTTGATGTAAATGAGATTTCATGGAAGAAAAAATAATAGGGGGTGAGACCATGGCATATAAAATAGCAAAGGATGTATGTATAGGTTGTGGATCATGTGCTGCAACTTGTCCAGTTGGTGCAATAAGTGAAAAAGATGGAAAATATGTAATAGATGAAAATATATGTGTAGAATGTGGAGCTTGTGCTTCTGTCTGCCCAGTAGGTGCACCTAGTTTAGGTGAAAACTAATATATATGGAAAACATTAATATCAGCATCAAGTTGCTGGTATTTTTTTCTAGTTAAATAGTTGACATAATATAAATAAAGTGGTATAATTAATATGTATTTAAAAAATTATTCACATCATAATAGGGTGTGTTATTTTCACGTTATATTATGATGTGTGAAAGGAGAATATATATTATGGCACGTGTTAAAGCTTTTGGACATTATGTAGAAGGAGAGGATAATGAAAAGCTTAGGTATGTTTTTGAGAGCGAAACCGGAGACGTAATTCTTGCTATCGAGGAAGGTCAGCCTTTCTT
The DNA here is from genome assembly GCA_964642045.1 of uncultured Clostridiaceae bacterium. Taxonomy (GTDB): domain Bacteria; phylum Bacillota; class Clostridia; order TANB77; family CAG-465; genus RGIG5057. The sequence continues at coordinate 728 of CAZXLZ010000017.1, read as the reverse complement.
TGTAGAAGGGCTTAAATTTAACGTTACGCGGAAAGAAGAAGGTATGAAACAGCCGCATCTTGCAGCCGTGTGCTACGATGCGAAAAGGAAATTTGGTATAGCAAATGTGCTAGGCGATAATGTGAACTGCTCTCTTGCAGTCACTGCTCATTCTGCCCTTAATGGACTGTATAAAAGGATAAGCAGGTATATGAAAAGTGTCGATGACAGACTTACTTCTATCTTGAAAAAAGTAGGGTTTGAACCTCACTGCGTTATAACAACCGATACAAGATATCTCGACTGCGAAGTTGAGTTGAAATCAGATTACAATGAAGAGTGTAACAATTTTAAAGGTAAGAATTGTTATACTTACCATTTAATCACAGACTGTCAAAAGAACGAGTCGACGGTCATTAATCCGGCTTGTGTTGGATGTAAGAATAAACTGGCACAAAGAGGAAAAGAATGCACAGGACTTAAAAAAAGGTATTTTGCTGTGTATGGCGGAAGTTATTACATTACTCTCAGAAGAAATGTAATAACAGGGCAAATCCAAATTTTGACAGTTGTTGTTAAGGAAAATGATAATGCAAGAGATTTGGCGGCCAAAGCTCTTGAAGAGTTCATTGAAAAAGCCTAATTGATGAAAGGATTTTTTTGAGGAAGATTTGAATAAAATCTTCCTCTTTTGTTTTATAAATGGTAAAATTAAGTGACCGGTTTTGAAAATAAAAAGACACAAATTA
>CAZXLZ010000016.1:0-22765 GCA_964642045.1 uncultured Clostridiaceae bacterium | reverse complement strand
TAATGTAGACTTATACCAAACATTATCTAATAACTCTATTAATTTGGGCTTTAAGTCTTCAGTAAATTTATCACTTAATATAATTTTTTCAATAACCACATTTTTCTTAGTTACTTTATTTATAGAATTTGCTAGTTCATCTTTATATTTAAAATCTATAATTCTACAAATATTATCGAAATCATATATTTCATAATTAAATCCCTTTGGCATTTTATTCAGTAAATCTTTATATTCTCCTGTCTGCTTTACTTTATCATTTATACTATTTTTAAAACAAAATAACTTTATATTCATTGAATAACTATTATATTTTTCTAAAGTTTCCTTTAATTCATCGAAGCCTAATACTAACTTACATTCAATTAATATTTCATAAGTATTTGTCATAATTTGATTAACAGCATAATCTGGAATCTTATCATTACTCAACATTGGATGTTTAATTATTATTTTTTTTTCATATATAATAGGTAATATACTTCCTACAAATTCTTCCCATATATGACCTTTTTGTTGTCTTTTAAAACTATAATCCAAATTAAAATTTTCATACGTCCCATATAACTTTTCAATTATTCCAAGCAAATAATTAAAAGAATAATTACTTAATGTAATTTCTCCAATTTCTTGTTTTTTTATTTTGTGAACAAATATATCTATTGCCTGTTCGTTTATATAAAAAATTAGATTTTCAAGAACACTTTTTTCTATTTCATCTGCATTTTCTGATTTATTTTTTATTAATCTTTGTATTATTTTTAAAGCTTTCCCCTCAGCATTGCTATTTGTAATTTTACACTTGGAAATAAAAAAATCACCAGAATAGCTATTAAACATTTCTTTATATTTGTCTCTTCCAAATAAAAGTATCCTATCATATATAAGATTTGTATACTTGTCTAGCCATAATTCTTCATATTCTTTATTTGTTACAGAATATACCATATCGTAATATTCATTTTTCAAATTAATAATATCATCTGCTATATAAACATCAACATACCAATTATAACTATTCAATTCTCTTAGTGAATTTCTCTCAACTATGTCAAATATTTGTTCAATATTATCTGTACTTTTAATACTATTTTGATATTGTGCTACATAATTATCCCCATTTAACTTTGCTTGACACATTTTATCTAATATTTTTTCTAATGAAATTTTAAATTCAGCACCATTATCTGAATAGTCAGAATCCCAAATTCCACCCATTGTAAAAGATGTAAGCAATTCTGAATCATAAAATATAATTCTCAAATCTTTAAAGTTAATATATTTTTTTAGTATATGTTTTTCTAAGCAAGCTATATAATTTAGACTCCTAGTAATTACATATTTTAAATTAGTTGATATATCTTTTCTTATATAATTTATCATTATATTCCATGAAATTTCAATATTCTTTGATATATACTTACCAATAGCATTATAATTATATTTCGTTAATTTCAAATTTTTATTGTTATTTATATATTCAAATAATGACTCTATCCCCCAGTTACCACTGAATATTAAGATTTTTATTATCAAAGAATCCATATCTTGATTATTATCTTTAAATAGATGCATTAATAAATTATCTTCAATTATATTTCTATCTAATTTTGCTATATCCTGAGCCAAATTATTAATTGTGTCGCTATCATAATTATTATAATATTCCTTATAGTTCAGAATGTCAAAAGAATTCACTATTATCCCTCCAATAATGTTATTTTACTATAAAATTTCATTGTATTCAATGATAAATATAAGTTTTAGGATCAATATCATTATTATATTCTTTACTTGTTCTGACTTCAAAATGCAAATGATGTCCTGTACTATTACCTGCGTTTTGGTCTGTATATGGGTCGCCACCCTCTTTTCCTATGATATAGCCTTGCTCTACTTCTTGCCCCGTTTGTACTCCTATACTACTTAAATGAGCATAAAAAGTATAGAGCTCTACTCCATCAATTTCGTGTCTTAACTCTATACAATTTCCATATCCACTTTGAATACCTGCAAATACCACTATTCCTTTTTCAACTGCAAGTACATTATCTCTGTGTATTCCCGACAAGTCTATGCCAGTATGTTTAGTTATTATACCTGTTCCCCAAGGGTCATACATTCCATACTCTGCTGTTATAACTACTGCATTTACATTTTCTAATGGAAATCCTAATTTCCCTTTTATAGTAATATTTCCCATTCCATATTCCATTGTACCATAATCAGTCTGTATATTTTCTACTATAACTATTTCATCATCAGCAAGAAATGATTTTATAGTTTCTAGTGGATTAAGTAGTATATATAAAGGTATCAAAATTATAAATATTATCAACACTACAAATAGTGTAATAAACATTATTAGATTGTTTCGTAATTCTTCATTTCTTAGCTTTTGTGTAATTGAAAGTAATAATTTAATTGGCATTTTGTATTTCTCCTAGCACAAACTCTTTTTCATAATTTAATAGCTTAAAATTAATTGGTGTCTTTAAGTTTCCTGCTATAAAAATTCCACTACCCTTTTTCTTTAAAGCTAGTATATCTAACTCTTGTTCTGTAAGCTTAAATATATTTTTAGATTCTTCTAAATTTTTACCATCAGTTCCTAGTAAAATTTTATAGTTAGCATTTTCAAGTATTCCTTGCCCCTCTTTTCTTAGTTCATCATCAAGCATATCAATTAGTGAGTGTGTTATAATCATTAAATTAGCATTATATTTTCTGCACCTTTTTGAAATAGTTTTTAAAGTTATCATCGTATCTTTTATTCTACTATCTAACATTAAATGTGCCTCATCCAATACTAAAAATGTATTTTCATTTTTCTTTTTATTGTTTGTTATCTGCTCCCAGCAAAAATTAAGTAGATTATAATACAAAGCTTTCTTTATATTATCTTCAACATTTTGCACCTCAAATATATTAAAAATTGTTATATCATTATTTAAAATAATATTAGTATGGCTATTAAACATATTTGAATATATTCCACTTGTAAGCTCTCTTATAAAATCTAATATGACTTTATATGCCGAATAGTAATCATCATCTCTAGTAATGTTATTAAAGCTATCTTTTATTGTTACATATAAATCACTTAGTATAGGATAATCTTTATTATCTAAGTTTGCCAAATCAGTTTCTCTATTTATATTAAATCTTCTATATGTTTTTTCTAATTCTCTAATTAGTAAATTAACTTCAATATATTTAAGTTCAGGAAGTAGAATATTAAAAAAATTCCTTATTTTCTGTATATGAAAATCATAGGAATTTTTACTGTTATTATTATCATCTAAATTTACTCTTATCTGCAAAGGATTAATTATATTTCCATTTTTTCCTGATATATCTACAACATTACCTTTTAAATTTTTGGTAAACTCTCCATACTCATTTTCAGGGTCAATTACTATTAACTTTGTTCCAATTAAAAATTCATTAAAAAGTATATGTTTACAAGCTGTTGTTTTGCCACTTCCACTTTCTCCAATAACAACCATATTACCATTCATATTATTTTTTCGTTCCCAAGAATTATGAAGTAACAAACCATTCAAATTATCTATTCCTAAATAATACCCCTCTCTTGTTACTCTATTTACTGCAAAAGGAAAACATTTACAAAAATCTGAAAATAATATATTTCTTTTAAATATTCCCTCTATCTCGGAATCAATGGTATAAAATGGTGCTAAAGTTTTAAAAGATTGCCTAGATAAATGTGCCATTCCTCGAAATCTCATTTGCAAACCCTCTATTTGATTTTCAAACCTACTATATCTGCTTTTGACTTCTTCAGGATTTTCTCCGAATATCATAGACATATTAATCATATAGCCTACTGTATCACCATTTTGCAACTGTTCTATCATTTCTCTGCCTGAATTTGCCTCATTTTTAGAAAATATCTGTATGCTTGCATCTCTGCTCTCATAACCTCTCATTTCAGCTTGCCTTATTCCTTTAGAAATTCCTTTTGTAAATACACTTGAATTTTCAGGAATAAAAATATGTGTAGTGTATGAAAAAGGGATTTTATTATATTTACTACTTATTCCTAAAGGCAAAATACTAGGATAATCTGTTATTCCACCAATTTTGGAGTACATATCCCCTATTCTAATCATTCCACTTTCGTAGCTCATCCCTGAAAGTGGAATGAGTGCATTGATAATCTTAATGTTTTTTTCTCTATTCATCATCACCACCCCAAACATTACTTATACATTCTTCATTTAATTTCATATTAAGAAACGAATTAAATAATTGTATTATCTCTCTTTTATTTAATATATAACTACTTATTCCTGCATTTTGTAATTTTATTACAAACTCTTTTGCTCTATCTTTTAGTTTTGATATATTATCTGTGTCATTTTGGAATAACTGAATTACCACTTGTTTTTCAATCATTTCTCCTTTATAACTTAATTTGTTTATATCATTTATTTGCTTTAATAACATACTTCTTTTAAATGAATTATTATTTTCTTTTCTTTTTTGTTCTAAATACCTATCTACTTCTAATGTTGATATAGGTAAAGACATTGTTATTATTTTTATAATATCTCTTTCACCTGCAAGCTCTTTGCTTAATCTTTTAACTACAACACTTTTTTCACTATTGCTTAAGTATTCAAAAGATATAGGCTCTATCTTGATATATATAGATGCTTTATTATCTAGTGAATAAAATATATCATCATCAATATCCAAAATATTTAGTTCTTCATCACAGCTTAGAATATTATTCTTAAATATTTTTTCTAATATGTTCATCTCTTATCTCTCTTTCCATACTTAAAATTTTTCTGCATAAATATGCTCTTACATACAAGTTTTAATTGTTGTAAGAAAGATATATTATTATCATCCTTTATCACTAACATAATAGTTGTAGCAACTATTATTAAAAACAAAGTTAGTGCAAGTGCCTGATTTACGTATTTATACAAAAAAATAGTAGGAGCAATACTTATAATTCCTACTATTAATGTTATTATTAATTCTTTTACACCAAATCCCCTAAAAAATTCAAAATTCTTTTTTACATTCTTTGGTACATATACTTTATCTTCTTTATTCATAAATCCCCCTTTTAAATAAAAATAAGAAGATACTTTTTTGTATCTCCTTTCATTTACATTATATGTTTTAATATATACACTAATTATTTTTATACTCAAAATCTTTCATCAATTAATATTTATATTTTAAAGTTTATACTCTAGTCCTTAGCCCAACTAGGTTTATTTTTTGTATATCCTATAAAATATATTTTTTCATCTGTTTCAGCATTCATTATCTGTATGAATAGATTATTATAGAAAATTCTATATTTTTCATTATCTATTATTTTATTATAATACTTAAAATCAATTTTTTTACATGATATCTTTTCGTGATGTCTCCCGAAAGTTACATATACATCTGCCAAAAATTCCGTTAATTCTTTGCCTGTCATATACATTTCATTATAACCATTATATACTTTTCTTTTCTCCATAAAAGACTCTCTATAATACAAAATATATTTGATAATAATATTTTTTACACTATATTTATTAAAATTATATCCAATAGAAAATTTTTCCTCTAAAAACTAAGAATACACATAAAATATTGTCTTACACTCTTACTATATATTATTCATAATTATACATTTTCCATCATCAAATCTAGGAAAATTTTCATTAGATTTAAAACATTGTTTAATTTCATTTAATGCTTTTTCATCCTTTATATGCTCTCTTTCAACTTTCTTTTTCATCTCATAAAATAATTTTGGTAGATTTAAACCTATCTTTAACAGGTTTACTCTTTCTTCTGTTATTTCATATATAATTGTATTATTAATTTCATTGCTAGTTGACTTGTTAATTATCTCAGGTTTATTTTCTAAAAGTTCACTAAATCTATTGTATTTTTCTACTAACTCCTCATTTATTGTATCCAAAAACTCTAAAAAAATATCATTTAAACAAAGTTTATATTCCATTATTGTATGAGAATATGCAATACGTGGATAATCACCTATCGAATATACAAGTTTTTTTATAACTTCATTCATTTCATTTAATATAAGATTTTTATACTTATAATATGGATTATTAGCAAGCTTATTTAAATCAAAGCAATATCCATGTTTGTCACAACTAACAATTGTTTGAGAAGAATGTTGCGAGTAATTCCTCAAGAAATCAAATAGTCTATACGAAAAACAAGAATCATATTTTTTACTAAGACAATTTTTTTGGAATTTATCATATTTTTTATCTTTCATATTGTTTTTTAAATATGCCTCGAGCGATTTTACAAAGGCTACTGCAGAACTAATATAATTAATAGTTAGCGAGTTTATTATAGTTAAATCATCAAAATCACATTTTCTGTACCTAATCTTTTGTAATTTATCATCTCCTTTAAGAATAAAAACACTTTTCAACTCCTCCAAATTAAATAAAAATATATTAAGCAATTGAGCAACTTCCATAAAATCCCTTACTAAATTAGCATATTCTTTAATAATAATTTTTTCTTCTTCTGAAATTTTAGGTGGATGGATTACTTTTAATCCTTTTAATGTTTTTTCAGGAATTTTAATATTTGTTTCAATATCCATTTTTTCCCCCTTTTATTCGACGTTATTTTATCATATTTAGTAATAGAATTCAATCACATTCTTTGGTACATATACTTTATCATTACTATTCCATTAAATAAATATGCTATAAAAAATAGGTGCTTTTTACAGCACCTTGGTGGAAGATGATGGATTCTCACCATCTTAGCCTCTATCTATATATACACTATTAGTCATATTATATTAACTTAACATCTTCCATATAAAATATATTATTAGAGGCTTTTTTACTTTTCATTAATTTTTGCATACACTTCTCTCCTTTCATAATAATTTCATTGATGAAAAATTCATCTAATACTACAAAAACATCTATGAAAAATGTTTTTGGTAACAAAATCATCTGAAATATTAAGAATATGACAACTAATAGCTTCAATAGCTAAATATCAATACCTTTATATTGTACCAGATTTTTTTTAATTTTCAATATCTTTCCCTAACTTAATTATACATTTTAATAATAATAATAATATTCAATCACATCTTTTATAACAAATACTACTTCTGATACTATTAAAAATAATACTGCATTTATAATTCTTTTTATATTTACCTTTTTTTCATCTTCATTATATATTATCTGAATTAGACAATATATGCATCTTACAGTAACTCCAAGTGGAATAATTAACACTCTAAGTATAGATATTATTTCATATATTAAATTCATTATTTCTTAGTTATCTGCCCTTTAAGTTCAATAAGCTTAGATGTTGTTAAAATTGTATTAGAAATTCCACTTGTTCCATTACCTGACATAAGCATAAACTCTTGTAAGAACTTCGGTGTTCTTAGTGCCACAAGTAATACTGCAACTCCCATTATTAACTGTGAAGATGATAAAAGTAATATATCTATTTTAGCAAGTATAATTTGAATTATAACTGTAAATGCACATTGTATAAACTTCTTTATAAATGGTGCAAATACTCCTTTGTTACTATCTAAAAGTCCTACGCAAAATATAGGAAAGCTAGTTTTAAGTACAAACATTTCTATTCCTCTCATAAGCATTTGAATATATAATAAAACTAACATTATCAGTTCTATTACTCCTAAAATAGCTGTACTTAGTCCTACTGCTGATATTGTTGCTAAATTTGCTGTAAGTCCTGTTTGATATGAAAGATTAAGACTATTTAATAATTCATTAGAGAAGTCCGTAAATATATTTACAAAAATATCATATAGGAAAGGAAATAACAAAACAAGTAATATACTCCTTATAAAATATAAAACATATATATGTATAGGTGTATCAGCACTCCCCTCAGTCCAACTTATATACATTTCTACTCCTTTTTTTATAAATTTTAGAATAATAAGTGCTATTGCAAAATTTAATATAACTGATTTAAGCATTGTAAAATCTAATACTTGCACAGATAATATCTCTGTCAAGTATGATTCTGCATTAAAGCAAATATTTACTAAATTCTCAAAAGCATAATTTATAGTGTTGTCTGCTGATTTTATGATTGAAACAAATAAATTTGTGAGTAATTTTTCCATATATTCACCTAAGTATAATAGCTTGTTATGACTTGTATTAATATTTTAATTATTGTTATAAGTACACAACATCCTATTGCTATAAATAATCTTCTTGTTAGCATTTTTCCCTCTTGTTCATCACAAGAAGATTTTTTTGCTAAGTAATAAATTCCCATAACAGTAGCAATAAGAACTGATATGCCAGTAAGTGCTGTTATCAAATCATTTAACAAATTTATTGTTCCCGTAACTAAAACTGAACTATTTAAATCCATAATTTATTCCCCCTTAATATTTGTAATCTTCCCAAATTTTCCATAATTTTATTGTTTCTTCATCTAATATTTTTCTTTCATTTTCCATTTTTTCTCTTATTATCCTATTTTCTTCTTCATTCCCTAAACCTAGTAACTTATTAAAGCCCCATTCAGATAAATCAGGTATTTCTGTTTTTGCCGAGAAATTTCCTGACTGTAATACTAAACAATAAGGGACTTCAAATCTTAAAATTTCATCAGGTGTAAGTAAATTTCTTCCTACAAGATTCATCGATTCATTTACATTATTACTGCCTATTGAACTACTTTGACTATTTACTGATACTGTATAACTTCCTAGCTTTTTGCTTATTATTTCTGCTGTTTCATAGCTTGAAGTCCTAAGATAAATCCATACCTGTGCATTATCCATAATGTTTTGTGCTACTGTCTTTGAATATTTTGTTTCAAGCTGTGAAAACGACTGTAAAAACATACTAAATCTTATATTTCTACCACGACTAACGGTAAGCATATTTTCAAAATTAGCAATCTTAGTAAAATTTCCAAATTCCTCTAAAATAAAGTTATTTCTAACTTTAAGCTTTCCACCTCTACTATCTGCTAAACTTACTAAAGCTTGATACTGCTGACTAACAAATAATGTAGCTAAGGTATAAAATGTAGTTCTTTCATCGGGTAAAATAATATATCTTATACATTTCTTTTCTCCTATATCTTCCAACTTAAAATCACTATTGTTTGTCATTGTGTAAATACTGTTGCTACTAAATAACCTTAATGTTGAAAGTGCAGATGTAAAAAAAGAACTTCTCGTTTTTTCTGGTGCTATTGTTGATATTGAAAATATCTTTTTAGCTGGGTTTTCATCAGGCAAATTTTCTATATATTCTGTAAGTGGCATATATCCATTTTCATCACTTTGGCACATATTTGATATAAAACTATAAACATTAGTTAGATTTTGGCATTCTTCGTTATTTTTATTTTCTAATAATACTGTCATTATGCTACCTGCTATTATAGATTTTTCACCATTTGTCCATAATGGATCTGTGTTTTCACTTCCTTTAGGTACAATATTTTCAACTAAATCCCACGTTAAATCTTCTGCTTTTTTTATTTCATCACTATTAATAGAATTTATTATAGGCTGTAGAAAATTATATTTACTAGATTTTGATGGTGTCTTAAAATCTATAACATCTACCTCATACCCTAAATTATTAAAGAATTGTGCTGTCATTTGATATAGTTCGCCTTTCGGATCTGAAACAATTATGCTTTCACCTGCAATTCCAAGAGTACATAAACTTTCAATGAGTATTCTTCTAGTCTTTCCTGCACCTGTATTTCCTAAGCAAATTAAATGCTTATTATCAGCAACAATATTAATTTCTTCATATTTTCCTTTAAAGCTATGTTTTACAACTATGCCACCACTTAATATTTTAGTTTTTAAATAATCTTCATTTTTATTAAATCTTAGTTTAGTATAAGTATTATCAAATTCTTTATCTGTTGCAAATCTACTTGTTCCATACTGACCCTCACCATAATGCTTAGGAATATGTATATTATTTGTTATTCTTTCAGTATTAGCTTTATATATTCCATATTTTTCCATAAAAACGAGCATAAAAAAAAGCATCATAAACAATGCCTCTATGCAAATTATTAATATTAACGTTTGACTATTTATAGGTCTTTTTATAACTTCAAATATTCCTAATGTTATATCAAAATTAGAAGATAACATATAGTTTAAATAACATCCTAAACTAATTGAAAGTGGCATCGCAAGTATAGTAAATAGTACAAATACAAAAATTTTCCTACTATATTTCATTCTCAATGCTCCTTTTTGGTATATTTATCTTTTTTAAGTATTTGCTGATTTCTTCTGTCTTTAGCGACCTTATATCTCTATCTTTTTCTTCATTACCTACAATTACTATTGTACCTTTCATAGATAAATCTTTAAATATCTTATTTCTTTTAAGTTCTACACTTTCTTGTTCTTGATTATATGCAATTAATACATCATCATATCTTTTTAATTCAACTATACCACCAACTAAATTTTCTAAATCCTTTATTCTTTTTTGTACTCTAATAACTTTAGGAGCTTTATTGGGTGGCTTTACTATTATTCTCATATAGATTTTACTCATATATCACTCTCCCATTCTATACTACTTGAATTTTCCTGTTTCTTAATATAGTCTTTTTTGGCTATATCTGAATATTCTTTTATATCTGATTTATTAGCTTTGTTTACATTTTTATCTTTATTTAAAGAGCTTAATTTTATTAACACATTCTTAACTTTATTACTTTTATTTATCCTCTCAAAATATCTTTCCATTCTTTCCTTAGTGTACTTAATTTTCTTTAATCTTATATCTCTAAATTTATAATTACTAGGTGTTGTATAGGTTATATATTTTCTTGTATCTTTCCATAATACCTTGTATCCTCGCTCTTTCATTAAGAATATAAACTGCTCTTTTGATAAGGAATACTTAATACATTCATTAATATTAGTTATAAGTTTGGTTTTCTCTGTAATTTCTTTCTTAGATAAATGAAACTCTTTACTACTTGAATATTTACTTACTTCTTTATTATCCATATTAATTGTTCTTAAATTATATCTTTTACATATTTCATTGGATAACCTTTTTATTTCTTCTAACTCTTTTTTACTTTGGTGATACTTCTTTCCAGTATTCATATTTACCGAATTTATAATAAAGTGATTGTGAATATAATCCTTGTCTTTATGTGTTGTCATTATAATTTGATAATCCTTAAAATAACTGCACATTTCCTTTCCTATCTTATTTGCAAGCTCATAGTCTAGTTTATCTTTTGGACTAAATGACTGTATAAAATGATAATACTGTCTGCCATCTAAATTATTATATAATTTCTTAATATAGTTAAATTCTTGAATTATACTATCTAATCTACAATCTTTACAATATATCAAACTTCTATCTGTTTTATCTTGCCTAGTGATATAATTTACTGCGTTTTTTAGATTCCCTTTTTTTACTTTAACGAATTTAATAACTGCCATATTTTTGTTATACCTCTACTAATTTCTTCAATTATTTTTGTGTCATAAAATGTCGAATTATCTATATTAAGTTTCTTTGCTACTTGATTTAAATTATTTCCTATTTTTCTAAGTTCGTATGCAATATCCTTTCCACTCTCTATAACAACAATACTTTTGTTTCTTAGCTGTCTATTAATATACTCTCCCATAGACATATTTGATTTTTTTGCATCTGATATAATTCTATCTTTTAGCTTATTATCTATCCAAAATGAAGTTCTAACTTTGCTCAATTTATATTCTCCATAATAAGAGGTTTTAGGACACTTCCTATTGTAAACGTATTACGTTTGCGAATCTTGCTAATAATAAAAATCATATTTCTGCCTCTTGCACTTTTACAGCATTTTTAACTTTCTCATTGTTAAACTCCCTTAAGATTTTATCAGAAGTTTTTTGTATTCTATTAAGAGCATCCTTAAATTCAGATATGTCTTTTTCCTCAGTCCAATTTGCTAGATATAAAAAGTTATTTTCTTTAGAATCTACATTAAGATTTTTGCATACTACATACGCAACACTTTCAGCCTCAAATTCTTTTTGCTCTTTTGAAAGCTTTAATTCATTATCTTTATTATGAAGTAATGAATGTGCAACTTCGTGAACACAAGTAGAAATAGTTTTTATATCTCCCATATTTGCCCTTATTTCAATCTTTTTATCCTTAGGGTTAAATAATCCATTTGCCCTACCCAAATTAGCTTTATATTCAAATTTAATTCCACTTACTTTTTCTAATTTAGATAATATTTCTTCTTTGTTTGATATTTTTTCTTTGCTCTCCCTTTTCAGTTCATATTTATCTCTGTCAGCATTTGTTTGTGATATATCAAATACTCTACCTACTTTAAAAGTAATTCTTTCAAATTTACCTTTTTCTATTTTCTCACCATTTTCATTAAGTAAAACTCTGCCGTTATTATCTTTTTCATATTCTACAAATTCCTGTTTTACTGGGCAAAATATTTTTATTCCTTTTTCATTTTTGTTGATACTTACACCATCTTTTCTCCAATCTGTAAAAGACTTTACAATACTTGCATTTTCATTTTGAATAGAAATTAATATAGAATTAGTAAAACTATAATTGTAACATCTGCTCATTACCTTTAAGAAATTTTTATATCTTTCTGAATTAAGAGCTTGTTTTATTCCGTTTTCTAGTGAATTTTTTAATTCTTCTTTTTCATCTTCTTTTATCTTTTTATACTCATCTGCACTATATTTATTTTCCACATTTTCGCCCCCTCACCTTTCAATTTCATTATCTCTATCTTTTATAATTTTAGACTTAGAATTTAACTTTTCTAAACCTTTCATACTAGCATAAAGATTTTCTGTTACTATAATGTGATCTGCAAGTTTAATATTAAACATATTAAGTGCTTTTTCTGCTTTTCTAGTAAAATCTTTATCTTGAGTGCTTGGCTCTAAACTATTTGATGGATGATTATGCACCAATATAACTTTATCATTAGCATTTATTAATGCCTTTCTAACAATATATTTGAAATCTATGTCTACTCTATTAGAATTGCCTATACCTAAAATATCTATATCTCGTACATTATTTCCATTATCAAGTCCTATATACATCAAATGTTCCTGTATGGCATCTTTAATTTCTTGTACTTCATCTAATTTATATACATTTTCAGGGCAAGTAATTTTTCTCATATTTTGTTCATCAATTAATTTAGGCTTTTTAGTTGCTCTATAATTCATTTTCTATCTCTTTATCTAAGTATTTAATACTTCTTTTTGATATATCTTTTTTTATTTTCATAATATCTTCTTCAACTAATGAACTAAAATCTCCATTTTCTGTATCTTTTACGAAAAAGCAATCTCCAGCGATAACATCATTTTCAAACATTAAATTTGGTAATGAATTATTTATTTTTCCCTCTTCGTTGCATATCAAAAGTAGATCATCTTTATAATTAACTACTTCAATTAGTCCACCTACTAAACATTGCATACTTTCTAAATCATTTTTTATTGTTATTTCCTTTGGTGGCTTATTTACTTTCTTATATAACACTAAAAGTGTGCTTTCTCTATCCATTACTATCACCCATTATTCTTCTTATAATAAACCAATTTTCAAGAAAAAAAGGGAGAGAATTATATATCAAACACAAACTTTTATCATTATTTATATTTAGATATACTCTCACTCCCTTTGAAATTTTATTAATCTGATACACATATTTATCATAATCTTCAAATGAATTACCACAAAAATAAAATTCAGCTAATTTATATAATTCTTTAGCTGAATATAGAAAATATTTTATATATTTTTCTTTTCTTATAAATGGAAATCCTATCTTCCTATATTTATTTTCAAAACTGTATAATAGGTCATCAACAACTTTCTTTTTTAGTTTATAAACGTTTTCACCTATAACTAAATAATCTTTTAACATTTCATCTATTTCAGTAACAGTATATTTATTGCCTCTTACTTCAACATTTTCAATCAAAATTCACACCCCCTATATATCATAATAATTTTCTAAATCATCGTATTGTTCTTTAGAATATCCTTTAAATCTAATTCCATTACTCTTTTGAACTTGCGATGATTGATTCTTTTCATCTCTTTCTACTTTATTTATAACCCAATTAAGAATTGCGTTATAATCACTAGCATACTTTTTTCCAGTAGAGTTTTTATATAATTCTAAAGCTACTATTGCTTTTGCTGTTTTTTCTTCGCCATATTCTGACAATAAATGATTTAATTCTACAAAGTATAAAGAAACATTATCTGAAAAAAATTCCTTATTTGCATTATATATATTTTCAGTATTATTTATATCAGTATTATTAGAGTTCTCTTTTAGACTTCTAGAAATTCTATTTTGAACTTCTAGAAGTTCTTCTTTTAGACTTCTGAAAGTTCTTTGCTTAAATCTCTCTAAATTTTCAGCTTGCATTTTGCCTATATAAATCCTATTTGCTAGTCCTTGCCCCAACCTTTCCTCTTTTATTAAATTACATTCACTTAATTCATTAAATACTTTAGTTGCTGTTGCCCTAGATATCTTTAATTCATCTATAATTTCCTGCCTAGTATAAATCAAATATATTTCTCCATTTTTATTAAACCATTTATTCATTCTTGATAATTCTAATCTATCAAGTAATAACGAATATGTTACTTTTGCCTCTAAAGATAACTTATCTTTATACAAAGGATTTCTAAATAATTCTTTCGGCATTTGATAAAATTTATATGTTAGTGTTTCATTTATCTTAAATAAATCTAATTTTCTCTCTTCTTCATTAGTCATACAACTCCTCTCAAGCAAAAAAATAATGGAAACTATATTTTTAATATAATTTCCACTATCGATAAATAGCTTATTTTACAATATTTTATTTCCTGCTAAAATTTCAACGTAACATCATTTGCGCTAACTACTGCTATTGCTTTTAAACATTCATCTACAGTTAAAGTTTCACCTTCTTTAAACCAAATCTGTGAGCCACCCATTTTAGAAGCATTAGCACTACATGTAATTATATCATCATACTTTAATCTTCCCTCATCTATTGCTTCCATTGTAAGCAGCATAGTCATAACTTTTGTAACTGATGCTGGAAGTATCCTCTCGTCACTATTATGTTCATATATAACATTTCCAGTTGTAAGCTCTATAAGTATTTGAGAAACTGACTGAAAATTAAACTCTGGGCTTACACTTAATGTACTTATACTTGACTCTTCTTCTATTTTTTCTTCTGTATATATGTAACTTGTAGCACTTACATTATTTGCAAATAATATAGCACTAAAAAACGCTAAGCAAAAAATAATCTTTTTCATATATACACCTCATTTTAGTTAATATAATTATATTAATAAAATAAGTTTTTATGATATATTTAATATTATTATGATGTATATATAATAAAAATGGCAAAAATTCATAAGAATTAATGCCATTTTATATTTTTAATTATTCTCTTTTACCTCACTATCTTTATTTTCCTCATCTTGTTTGTTTTCTTCTATTTTATTAACATTTTTTGATAAAGCAAGTTCTCTTATTCTATCATAAACTTCATCTGTATGTTTTATAGCATATATAACAAGTCCACTTCTAGAGCTTTTCTCTGCACTAGTATATACAATTATAATACCAACACCATTAATTCTTTCCCATATGTTTCTTCTTATTTCTATTTCCTTTATAGATTCATATCTTATAACTTTTGTTTGCTGATTTAAAAATGTATCTTTGTATTCTAATCTATCTTCATAGAAATTATATGATATATATTTATACTGAATGATTTGTACAATTATATGTATAATAGTCTTTATTACAAATAGTACTATTACTACTACCATAACCTTAACAAATATATCTTTAACATTAGATATATTTGAAAATTTATCTGGTGACGACTTTGATATATAATTTATAGCAAGAATTCCTATAACAAGAAGTATTATACTTATTAAAACCGCAATTAATGATTTCTTTGTTTTTCTACCTGTTGCCATACCAAGCTCATATATAAAATTATACTTAGGTGAAAGTTTAAATATTAAATTTTCTTCCATTATTATTCCTCTACAATAGTTCCTATTTTTTCACCATTTATAGCTCTTTTTATTGAGTCTTCTTCATTAAGTCCAAATACTATAATTGGAATATGATTTTCCATACACAGCGTTAGTGCTGTCGTATCCATAACTTCTAATTTCTGAGATATTGCATCCATATATGTAATTTTATCATACTTTTTAGCATCACTATACTTATTTGGATCTTTATCATAAACTCCATCAACATTTTTAGCAAGAAGTATTGCATTTGCATTAATCTCTGTTGCTCTAAGAGAAGCAGCTGTATCTGTAGTAAAGTATGGATTACCTGTACCACATGCAAATATAACTATTCTGCCTTTAGATAAATGTTTCTGTGCTTTTCTTAGTATATATGGCTCGCTAACTCTATTCATTTCTATAGCCGACATTACCCTAGTATATACATTTTTACTTTCAAGCATATCTTGAAGTGCTAAAGAATTTATCATTGTACCAAGCATCCCCATATAATCACTTGTTGTTTTCTTTACGTATCCATCACCATATTTACCACGCCAAAAGTTTCCGGCACCTATAACAATTGCAACCTCTGTACCTGATTTTGATATTTCAACTAATTGATCAACCACTCTTTCAAGATTTTCTTTTGATATTCCTCTACCATTTTCTGCACCTATTGCTTCTCCACTAAGTTTTATAAGTACTCTTTTATATTTCATAAATACCTCCTAATTTTTCCATATATCTTTTGCTAAATTTTCTATATATTTTTTCCTCTCCCTTGTTTCTTTTTTTAATAATTTATAGCTATTTCCCACATATTCCACTACATCTTTTTCGTGTGCATCCTCTTCAAAATTTGAAAGTAAAATATCTACCATATTTCCATTTTCATCTTCACAAACAGCAATATTTCCTTCGATTCTATCTACTATATATTTCATATAAATTCCTCCTAGTTTGCAGATATATATGAATAAGTTCCAGGTTGAACATTAAATGTTATATTTTCTCCATCAGATTTAAGTATTATAGTTGAATTTTCGTCTGTCCTATAAACCACAACGTCTTGAATTTTTAATCTTTGCATAACACTTTTACATGGATGTCCATAATTATTATTTGCACCACATGATATTATAGCATAATCCGGATTTACTCCTTTTAAGAAGCTCTTTGAAGTCGAGGTATCTGATCCATGATGCCCAATTTTTATAACATCTGATGCATATTCAAGTGAGTTTTCCATTATTTTAAGTTCTACTTCTTCTTCAGCATCTCCCATAAATATGAAACTATTTTCCCCATACTCCATTCTAATAACAATAGAATGATTATTCATATTATCAGATTCAAAATTTCCATCTGCCAAAATGGTAAAAGTAGCATTTCCAAGCGTAAATTTTTCACCTACGGTTGGAGCATAAAATGTAAGATTTTTTTCTTTTGCAGCCAGTATAAAGTTTTCATATACTCTAGTACTTGCTGTGTATTTAGATACAAGCATATTTTCTATCTTAAAGTTCTTTATAACTCCTGACATTGAACCTATATGATCCTCATGTGCATGTGTTGCAATCACATATTCAAATTTATCTACTCCATTTTGATTCAAATATTTTATAATTCCCTCACTTGCACTAGTTTTACCTGCATCTATAAGCATATACTTACCTGATTCAGATATAAGTATACAGTCACCTTGTCCTACATCTATAAAATGTATAGTAAGACCGCTATCCTCGCTCATGCTACCTACATCTTTTACAAGTGCGTCTTCTTCAATATCTGATATACCTAAATATTTCTCTAAATTTGTTATATTAAAAACTCCATAAAGTGCTAGATTTATAAAACATACTATAATGAATAACTTAAATGGAGACATACTTTTTTTCTTTTTTCTTGCCATATTATCACCGATACTTTTCTTATACCATAATTTATAGAAAATTTCAACTTGATATCTACATTTATATAGTAAAATATAAAATTAATATAAAAATAAGGTTCTAAGCATTTTGCTTAAAACCCTATATTATTATTTTTTTAATTTGAATGTTGCAAAGCTTTCAAAAACTTTATCTGGAATCTTACCATCTAGAGCTTCGATTTCTATAACATATGCATATTTATCATTAATTTCATATATAGCGTATATTTCATTATATGATAGAGTTTTTCCTGCATCATATGATAATTCTACATATTTAACAGTATTATTTCCAAATTTTTCTTCTTTAATATCAGACATCTTTACATTTTTGTAAAAATCTCCATCATAGTTTAATTTATATTCATATTTATTCTCTTTTACATTATCAAAATAATCATCTGCATTTTGATAAGTTATTCTTATATATGCCTCTATTTCAGTATCATCATCTTCATATTCAAAATATTTATATTGATCTGTGCTATATTCAGTATCTAGTTCATATCCTTCAGGTATATTAAACTTTAAGCTTATTTTACCATCATCATATTCAAGTACATCCTTATCTACGGTCATTCTATAATCATCATCATCATCGTCATCATCATAACCATAATCATCGCCATAACCATTATCTAACAAACCACCTGAATAAGATTGAATAAGATTAACAATATCCATTAAAGCTTCATTGTTTTGAAGATTTTCTAGTAATTCTTTAGCATCATATTGTGATAGTTCTTCAATTGCTACAGCATCTTTTAAATCTGGAAGCTCTATATTTTCAGATTTATTTAATTTATATGTAGAAGTCATATTTAACTTAAAGTCTATATAATTTCCATATTTAAACGTAATAGTCATATCTACATCTTCATCTGATTTTGATTTTATTATAATGCTTCCTGTTAATTTTTCTGTGTCTGATACAGGTATTTCATAAGTTACTTCTTCATCAGATACAACATTTAAAACAACAGCAATTTGTACTTCTTCATCTTCCATGAAGTCAACATTAACTCTTGTAATATCATTTGACATTTTTTTAGTAAATATAGATAATTCAACTTTTACACCATCTGGTAATAGTTCCTCTTGATTTATACCTGTTATAATATCTTCAATATCTAATTTTAAATCGTCTTCATCTTCGTCTATAACTGATGAAAATTCTTTTAAGAATTCTGAATTTTCTTTAAGATCAGTAAGTACATCCACAAGTATAGCTTTAAGATTATTATTATCAAGAATTAAAGTATTTTTTATATCTTTTTCAAGTTTTTCTTGTTTAAAGTAATCCGCTTTTAAAGAATCATTTAGTGCATCTATAATACTTTCTATAATTACTTTTTCACTCTTATATGTAGCTGTATAATCAATTTCAGGCATTTCAAAATCAGTAAGTTCTAATTTTAAATATTTGTCTAAAAGTCCATTTAATTTAGCATACATATTACTTTCTGTCATATATACATCAGCATTTACTAATTCATCTTTTCCATTTTTTAAAGCAATATTATATGCAGCATTGTCTTTATCTATGTCCATTTCAATATTCATATCAAGTTTTAGATTATTTATTAAATCTAATATTTCCTGATCTATCACACCATCAGCAAGTTTTAAGTCTACATCTATAGATGCAGATGTTTTCATGCTCTTTACTCCAGACATATCTAGATTTTTAGTAGCTTCAACTTTATAAGTATTTAGAAGATTTTTAAATACTTTATCTGGTTTTGCAGTCATATTCATAAGGTAGAAAATAACTGCTGCAATAGCAATAAGTAAAATTGCTATTACTCCAACAATGATTGGAGCTTTTGAAGAATTACTATTTTTAGAAGTTATGTTTTCAATTTTAGGCTCATCTTTTTTCTCTTCTTTAGTTTCTTTCTTTTCTTCAGTTTTTGCCTCTTCCTTAACTTCTTCTTTAACTTCAGCTTTTGTTTCTTCTTTTGCTTCAGTTTCTTCTTTTTTTGTCTCTTCAGCTTCAGTTGCTTTTTCTTCTAGCTTTGTTTCTTCTACTGTTTCAGCAGAAGTTTCTTTAGCTTCAGCATTGTCTACTTTTGTTTCTTCTTTTTCTAAAGTAGATTCTTCTTTTTTTTCTTCATCCATGAATAAATTCCTCCTTTTTTTATTTATCCTCCTATATTTTAACATATAATTATTTAAAAAGATATAGTTTTACATAAATTTTATGCAATATTTTTAAATTTATTTCATTTTATTGTAAAATTTGGTATTTTTAGCGATAAATATCTCATATATACCACAAATAAATTGAGGTGATCTCATTTATCACCTCAATTATATTTTTATTCCTCTTCTTCTGTTTCTTCTGTTGCTAATTTTTCAAAACTTACAACTTTTCCACCTTCAGATGTTCTCATAAGAGTTACACCTTGAGTATTTCTACCAAGTACAGATATGTCTGATACATTTAATCTAATAACAATTCCAGTATCTGTAATTATCATTATATCATCTTCATCATTTACAATCTTTATACCTATTATATGACCAGTCTTAGAAGTTGTTTTATATGTTAGTATTCCCTTTCCAGCTCTTGCTTGTTTTCTATATTCTTGAGCTTCAGTTCTCTTACCAAAACCATTTTCTGTTATTGCTAGTATATATGAATTTTTATCATCTATTATTGGCTCCATACCTATTACTTTATCATCTTTTCCAAGATTTATTCCCTTGACTCCCATAGAAGTTCTACCAACAGCTCTTACTTCACTTTCGTCAAATCTTATAGATAGTCCTGCTCTTGTTGCAATAACAATGTCACTATTTCCATCAGTTATCCTTACGTCAATAATCTCATCATCATCTTTTAAAGTAATACCTTGTATTCCTGATTTACGTATATTACTATATTCAGAAAGACTTGTTTTCTTAACAAGACCATTTTTAGTAGCCATAAGCACGTAAGTATCTTTGCTATTGAAATCTTTAACAGGTATAACAGCTGCTACTTTTTCACCTTGTGCAAGTTGAAGCAAGTTTACAATTGCAGTTCCTTTAGCAGTTCTACTTGCTTCAGGTAGTTCATATGCTTTAAGCTTAAATGTCTTACCTGTATTTGTAAAGAACATTATATTATCATGAGTTGAGCTTACAAATATGTTTTTCACAAAGTCTTCTTCACGCATATTAGTAGCTGTAAGACCCTTACCTCCACGTTTTTGACTCTTATAACTATCTACTGCCATTCTCTTAATGTATCCAAGATGCGTCATAGTTATTATATTTTGTTCTTCTTTAATTAAACTCTCTACATCAATTTCACCTACCGCATGAGTTATTTCTGTCTTTCTTTCATCTCCATATGTATCTCTTATTGCTATTAGTTCTTCTTTTATTATATCCTTTACCATTTGTTCTGATGCAAGTATTTCTTCTAAATGCTTAATAAGTGCTAAAAGTTCATTATACTCATTTTCAATTTTTTCTCTTTGCAGACCTTGAAGTGTTCTAAGTTTCATTTCAAGAATTGATTGAGCCTGAATTTCTGAAAGTCCAAAACTCTCCATAAGTTTTGTTGCTGCATCATCATATGAGTTTCTTATAATCTTAATTATCTCATCTATATTATCAATAGCAATTCTTAATCCTTCTAATATATGAAGTCTAGCTTGAGCCTTCTTTAAATCAAACTGAGTTCTTCTAATTACAACATTTTTTCTATGTTTTATATACTCACCAAGTATTTCTCTTAATGTCAATACCTTTGGCTCACCATTTACTAGTGCAAGCATAAGCATACTTTGAGTAGTTTGAAGCTGTGTATGTTTATATAGTAAATTAAGTACAATATTAGGATTAGCATCCCTTTTAAGTTCTATAACAATTCTTAGTCCCTCTCTATCTGACTCATCTCTTATATCAGAAATTCCCTCTATAACTTTTGCTTGTACAAGTTTTGCCATATTTTCTATCATAGCTGATTTATTTACTTGATATGGTATTTCAGTTACAACTATTCTAAATCTTCCTCTTGCATCTTCTTCAATTTCGGCTCTAGAACGCACACATACTTTACCACGACCAGTAGTATATGCATCCTTTATTCCTTCTCTTCCAAGTATTAATGCACCCGTTGGAAAATCTGGTCCTTTTATGTGTTCCATAAGTTCTTCATTAGTTATATCTGGATTGTCTATCTGAGCTACTGTTCCGTTTACTACTTCTCTTAGATTATGAGTTGGTATATTACATGCCATACCAACAGCGATACCATATGCACCATTTACTAAAAGATTAGGTATCTTAGCTGGAAGAACAGATGGTTCTTTCAACCTATCATCATAGTTTGGTACAAAATCAACTGTCTCTTTGTCTAAATCATTAAGCATCTCTAATGATATCTTATGAAGTTTTGCTTCTGTATACCTCATTGCGGCTGGTGGATCGTTATCAATAGATCCAAAGTTACCATGTCCATTTACTAGTGGATACCTCAAAGAGAAATCCTGAGTTAAACGTACTAAGGCATCATATATAGCGGCATCACCATGTGGGTGGTAATTACCCATAACATCTCCAACTATACTTGCAGATTTTCTGTATGCCTTCTCTGGCCATAAAGAAAGTTCATTCATAACATAAAGTATCCTTCTTTGAACTGGTTTCATACCATCTCTTACATCAGGAAGTGCACGAGCTGTTATAACGCTCATTGCATAATCTATGTATG
>CAZXLZ010000015.1:0-23094 GCA_964642045.1 uncultured Clostridiaceae bacterium | reverse complement strand
ATATGTAGGAAATTTCATTATATTTTATGTAGTAATAGATAATATAGTTGAAATAAGAAGAATCATATATGGAAAAAGGGACATTGAAAATATTATTTAATATTCAAGTATAAAAAATAAATGACTCAGAAGTTTTTAAGCTTCTGAGTTTTTAAATAATTTGTGTAAAAAACTTTTATAATCACTTAATTCTAATTTGATGAATTTTTAATGATTATTCATATCTAAAATCTTAGTTATAATATTTGTTGCAAAATTATTATTTCTATCTATATCTAAGAACGTATCATTAGTATAGCATACAGAAGTATATGTATATTCATCATTTACTACGTTACACCAATGTACAGTATTACTACTATCCATACTTTGCTTATAATAACTACCTTCATTTTCTGTACAACATGATTTCAAATCATCGCAAATAGATTTATCCATTACAAATCTATTTTCCTGCTCTCTTTCAATATATGTATTTCCTTCTTTATCTAAAACTTTGGTATAAAATATAGGCTCTTTATACTCTCCATCTACTAAAATAGTCCTATATGCAGAACTTAATTCTATAAGTTTTACTCCATCATTAAATTCTCCTATGACAAGAGCTGGCATACTTTTATCTTCTTCAGTAATTGTACTTATTCCAATAAGTTCTAAAAATTCTACACATTTATCTATTCCAATATCATTAAATGCTAAAATCTTTATAATATTTAGGCCTTCTTCTATTCCTCTTTTTATACTAACATCTCCAGTTAATTCTAAATCATATTTCCTATAACTAGAATTGTTATAATACTCCTCAAGATTATAGGTAGTATCTAGTTTAAAAATTCCATTACTCATACCGCAAGCATAAACAGATATATTGCTAAACATATATCCTGGTCTAACTGATGCATCTGTTGCAATGTTAGAATTTGTTACCTTATGTGTTTTATTAAACTCACCAAAAGTTATAACTTGATCATTTAAATTTCTTCCACCAACTACTGCCCTTACCTCACCTGTTCCATTATCTAAAATTATAGTTGCACTTTCAAAATTATCTGGAAAATCAATACTATTTAAGTATATTTCTTCTAACTTATTCTGCATAGTCATGTCTTCGCATAAATATATCTTATATCCACCTGTAACAAGCTTTTCTTCAGCCTCATCTTCGCTGATATTTTCTTTTTCCATTATATCTTCTAATATATCTTCAAGTGCAGATGCCATATAATATGACTTTACTCTATCAAAATATGATACATCACCATAATTAATTATATCTATTTCTTTACCATTTATATCGTATATATAAGTATATTTAATTTTATTTTCTTTATCATAAGTTATAAAAAAAGCTACTACACTTATAATTATTGATATTATAATTATAGCTATAACAATATTTCTATCTTTCATCATATCCTCCATATATATGCTACAATTATACCATTTTAACGTTTATTTGTCCATAAAAAAACGCCAATTTTGCTTATGCAATTTCGGCGTTTTTATTATTTATCTTATTTAACACTATATGGAACTAGTGCAATATGTCTTGCTTTTTGTATAGCATCTACAACTGCTCTTTGATGTTTAGAACAAGTACCTGTAACTCTTCTTGGAAGTATTTTTCCTTTTTCACTTATAAATCTTTTTACTCTTTCTACATCTTTATAGTCAATAGAATCTATTTTTTCAGCACATAATGCACAAACTTTTTTTCTAGGTTTTCTAAATGGTTTATCAGATTTTGAACCTTTTTTTATTTTCTTGTCCATTAAAATTTGCCTCCTTACTTTTTCTTAGAATGGTAGGTCTGCAGTATCATCTACAGTTATATATTCTCCCCCATCTATTTGAATATCATCAGAAGTAACTGCCATTGGAATATCCCCAGATGCTGAATCTCTCTTAGAATCTGCAAAATAAGTGTCTTCAACTATAAAGTCAGTTGCATATCTTTTTTGACCGTTTTGATCTTCCCAAGTTCTATTTTGAATTCTACCTTCTACTAGAACTTGAGCACCTTTTCTAAAGTATTTTGAACAAAACTCAGCTGTTTTGCCGAATGCAGTAAGATTGAAGAAATCAGTTTGTCTTTCTCCATTTTGATTTGCAAATCTTCTATTTACAGCTAGTGAAAAAGCTGCAACTTGTGTACCTGTAGTTGTACTTCTTATTTCTGGGTCTTTCGTTAATCTTCCCATAAATTGAAATTTATTCATAGCAATTCCCCCTTATTCATATTTTTACTATTTTTTTACTACTATATATTTTAATACTCTTTCGTCTAATCTTAAAATTCTATCCATTTCAGACATAGACTCTGGTGTTGCTGTAAATGTAAACACGATGTAAAATCCTTCTTTTTGCTTCTTTATCTCATAAGCAAGAGTTTTTTTACCCCATTCATCAATATTAGCAAGTTCACCATTTTTTGTAATTAATTCTTTCATTTTTTCAGCAAAAGCAACTTTTTCTTCGTCTGCTATAAGCTGTGAAAGTATTATTACTGCTTCATAATTATTTTTCATGAGCTCACTCCTCCCTTCTGGCCATCTGACTCTACTTAAAAATAGTAGAGTAAGGAAAACTAACAAGATATATTATAGCACAGCTTTACTTCTATTTCAAATTTTTGGAGTTTTTTTATTAAAATTTAATATTTTTAACTTTTTTTAATGGACTGATAAATTTTACAAATACTATATATAGATTGTTGACAGAGTCACTAAATGGATATATAATACATATATTATTATAGCAACTTTTATGGAGGTATAAATGAGAGTTGAAGTTATAAGTGAAAATAGAGTTGAAATAAGAATGACAATAGATGAGTTATATCAAAGAAACTTATCTTTAAATGATATAGAAAAAGATGCTAAAAAAGCAAGACAGCTTTTTGTTGATTTAATAGAAGAAACAAATTTAACCACTGATTTTCCTCTTGAACATACACAAGTATTTGTTGAAGCAACTACAGATAGTAATAATGAATTCATAGTCACTATAACTAAAATGGATGATTTTCCTGATCTTTCTAAATTTGATATTTTGGGAAATCAAGACTTAAATAAATCATCATATTTAGAATATTATTCTGGTTTTAGTATATTTGAATTTAAATCACTTAGTGATGTAATAAATCTTGCTAAAATATTATCTGCTGAAAAATGCTATATAGGTAAAAATTCTTTATATAAATATAATGATAAATACTTTATAATATTTTCAAGTTATACAATTAAACAGCAAAAATTTATAAAAACTGCTTCTTTAATAAATGAATATTCAGAGAATATGTATGAATCAGGAATATTTGAAGTTTCACTTAAAGAAAAGTCAAAACTTATTATTGAGAATAAGGCGCTAAAAACTCTAGTTAAATTTTAGTATATTTTAGAGAAACTATTTTTCTTAACAGAAATAATAGTTTCTTTATTTTGAGTAAAACTATTATTATTACCTAAAATAGGCAGTTTATAGCTATAACTATAATTTATAGTTAACTCCGTAGGCTCACCATACCCTATTTTGGCTTTAGGATATACTAGTGTAATTTTTGTTTCATCTATTCCTGCATTTTTTAGATCATCAATCATTTGATTTTTTTCAGCTGTAGTCAAATATCCAAACTTTTCTATAACAAACATATACCTTGTTGCTATATTATCTATTTTTTCATAATATATAAGTGGCAATGTAGTATTTACCATAAAAGAGAATATAATGATAAGCATTACTGTCACAATAACAAATACTATTGGAATAGTTAAACTTAAGCTACCTCTTTTTCTATTCATTTTCCCTCCATTAATTTTAATTTATATTTTTCTTCTAATGGCACAATTACTTCATTAATATAGTTAGTTTTTATAATCGGAGATATCTTTATATTTACCGATATTTTTACTTCATTTGTATTTTTATCATAACTTACATCTTTTAGTGTAACTGTGCCATCATAATTTTTGAATATAATATCACTAACGATTTCTTTCATTTTAGTATTATCCATAATATATTCATTATACTCAAGAGCAGTTTTATCAAAAGCCATAAAGCAGTTTTGTGATATATAAAATAAATCTTTCCTTATAGTTAGAATTTTAGATGATATGCTTATTTGAAATGCAAATATAACAAATATAATAATTATCAAAACAACTATAAATAGTGCTACTACATATGTAAGGAGTAAACTTCCTTTTTTACCATTTTTTAACTTCAATTTTATTTTTTATCTCCTCACTATTTATTATATCTTTTAAATCATAATTCATATTTAAATTATATTTATCTATAACATCAAATAAAATTTCTTTCTCTTCTCCGTTTATTACTATTTTTAACACATTTGGATTTTTTACTCTTTTACCTATATCGTTATGATCTATATTAAAATAATTACTATTTTTGTTTCTTAAATAATTCCAACTATTTATACTAATATATTCTTCCGCATCTGGCACTTTATAATCAATATAAAAAGTATTATCATTTGAATATATTTTAGAAAAAGTTTGATTTTTACCATTTAAATATATATTTATATCAGAAAAATTATAATCTGTTTTTACTTTTATACAAATATGATTATCTCCTTGAAGTATACCTTTAGAATTATTTAAATTTGTATCTTTTGTTTTTAATATATCAGAAACTAAATATTTAGATTCCTCTTTACTAAGAAGCTTTATATCTGCATCTTCTACCTTATTTTTATACTTATCAATTATTACATTAACAGTTTTTGACAGACCATCTCTCATTAGACCATCAACCGCAAATTCAGTATATAAAGAAGATTTAACTTCTATATATAAGGGATAAGAATCTGAGGCATTTCTATCTAATGTTATTATATACTTTTTATTTACACTTTCCTTTTTACTTGCAGATACCGTGCTTTTTAGCTCTCCATTTATATAAAGCTTTATCTTTATTTCCTTTATATACTCTTTTTTAACATAATCATTTAATTAACTTACATATGCACCAAAAGATATCTCAACATTTTTTGTTTTTTCATTTTCTGATATTGTATATGAATCAAGACATACAAGATTTGATTTTACAGAAGCGCTTGCCGCCATTGGAGCTGTGCTAAAAATTGCATACCTTATAGCCCCAGTAGACTCTCTTCTTACAGCAGTAAGTACGCCATTTGTTTTCCATGTAGCACATGCATCTAGTGTTATCTTATTTAATCCTATCTGTGATGCACTAATTCCATATGCAATGAGGTCATAAGGATTTGTTACTTTATTTACAAAATCAAGCCTATCATATAGTATAGAGGTATTTTTCATATATTTAAGCTGCTCTATATACTTATACTTACTAGAATCATTCCATGATGCAAGAGCTCCTGCTGTTTCAACATAATTCCAATAATTAGGCACAGTTTCTGGAAAAAATGAAACTGGGTATCTCACATTACTTATAAGACTTCCGTTATATGCTCTTCCAACATAGTAATATTCTCCTGGCTGTCCTATTCCTACATATTTTCCACCACTAGACGACCAAAGTCCACCATTTACACATTTAAAACCTTGACTTGCTCCCATACTTGCACTTTCTGGGCTTCCATAGCTCATAACATTATATGTATAATAAACATCCTCATTTATTTCTTCACCATAAATATTATACTGTGGAATCCCAATAGTATCTATAACATATTTAAAATCAGAAGATATTCCATATATTTTACTGTTTATACCAAAAGCAAATATAACTACTATTATAATATTTACTTTTATTTTCCAATTTCTAAACATAATTCATTCCCACTTTCATATAGGAGTATACTAAATTCTCCATCATTATAACTCACACTTTCAAAATCATCTAAGTTATAATCTTGCCTTAATTTTAAATAGCTCTGTGATAATTTGCTATTTAAAATATCAGTATCTATATTATTTTCAAATATTATATTTATATATTTACAAACTTCTAAACAATAATCTGCATTAAACCTTTCATCCTTAATATTTTTACTTAAAGAATTGATACTTAATTTAATCTTATTTACATCTTCTTCCACTTTTATATCATAAAAACCATTCTCTAGTTCTTTTTTATTATTTCCTATATATATTTTCCCGTCTACATTTAATATTTCTCTATTTGTTATAACATTTACATAGCTAAAAATATCTATTTTTATATCTTGCTTTACCTTCCTTAAACCTAAATTTTTGTTTAAAGCTAAGTAAATAGCTATACATACTATAATAAAACTCACACCAATTAATATTTTTTTCATATATATCAACTCTTATCCTATCTACTTAAGCTAAGGCTGAACTCTGCATAAGTCTTTAAATTACTTATTTTTATAGCCATATCATTATCCACTTCAAACATTACATTTTGAAGCTTTTCACCATCTTTTTTCACATTTCCCTCAGCATCATAGCACTTTAAAACTTCTATATTTTCTAATAATTTAACAGTGGTTATTCCTAAAACAGAATCACTAGTATAACTTTCCACATTTTCCCCATTCATAATGTTCACAAGTTCATTTGTTTTAGCTGTAACAAATACATTAACAATATCACCCGGCTTAATACTACTGCACAAATTATTTTCATTTTCAGCTATCTTTATAACTACAATCTCTTTTTCTTCATTTAAACTTAAAAACTCTTCTTCGCTACTTACGCTATCATTAGTTACTACTTGTCCTTTAGTATAATCTCTTAAAAATACCATGTTTTCTAAATCATTATCCATATTTATAGTTTCAAGTCTTTCTGCACTTTTATATTTTACACATAACAATTTATCACTGCTAATTTTTTCTCCTCTTTTTACATCACATGATAAAACATACATATCATAATATTCATCTTTTACTACAATATTGTTATATATAAATGCCAAAGCAAAATATATTGCTAAAGATATAACAAGTATAATTATTCTTTCCTTTATTCTCATTTATGCTCCTTAGTGTACTAAATTACTTAAGACATTAGCAAACCAAGTATTAAGTTCTGCCAATGTAGTATTTATAATGTTAGTAAACTGAGGATAGAAAACTGCTATTATAAGTGAAATTACAATTCCAATCATTAAGATGCTCTCAATAGCTTCAGACCCTCTTCTTCTTTTTACCTTTTTCTTTTTAATGCTTTCTGCTATTTTTTTACTCACTAAAAATTCCCCCTATCTAAAAATAACACCTAAATTTTGAACTATTTGAACCATCATAGGATATACAGTTATAGTACTTATATCTATTAAAGATATAATAGATGCAATTAAAATGTATGAAGATACTTTCATCTTTTTATACTTTGTATATTTAAAATATGATAATTCCAATGTTTCATAAAATACTTCTAACATTTCTATCATTTTTCCTTCTCTATCGCCCTCGTAAATTATCCCTAAAAACATATTAAGTTCTTCTGATGTAAAATTATTTTTGAACTTTTCTAATGCAGGCCCTAATTTAAAATTAAATAGGCTGTAATCTTCTACAAAAATTATAAATTTTTCTTTAAATAGTTTATCTTCTAATGAGTTTGCTGAGATTTTTAAAGCTTCATAAAAACTAACATTACTTGTTAAAAGTAAAATTAAATTATTACATAGATTTCTAATTTCATTAATTAACTTATTTGACTGATTTTTCTTAAAATTTCTTATTAAAATGTCTGGAATAAAAAATATTATCAAAAAATATATACTTGATATAATTATACTCTTTGTCCTAAAAATTATAATAACAAAAAATACTAAAGATAAAATGTATTTTATAATAAAATAATTTCTAAAATTAAGTCCATAAGGATTTTTTAATAGTGCAAGTTCATCTTTTACTCTATTAAATTTAGAACCATTTAAAAATTTACTCTTTTTAACTACTTTAGAATAAACAAGTTTCGATTTTATTTTAGATTTAATTAACTTATATGTGTACAATGATAAAAATATAGAAATAATTATAAAAAATATTACATGTATTTAAGTCACCTCCTAATCACACATCTATAATAACACACAAATATCATATAAGTCAATAGTTTTTATAAACAATCGTTCGACACAATTCTACACACTAAAATTTCTTAGCTTTATATTTGAAACTGCTGCTACTAAATAGTTTATAGCAATTATTATAGTTAGTATTATAAGCATATAAAATGTAAAACTTGTGTCGATTTTTAGGAAAAATCCTCTAAAAAGTGGCAATAATATTTTAGAGAATAATACGCCGGTTGCTCCCCAAGTAATCATAAACTCTCCACATATATACTTATTTATACTTAACTTTTTATCTTGGTAATCCCAAAGTTCCATACCAAAAAATTTATCTAGTAAGAAACCTGCTACAAATTCTATAAAAGTTAAAGAAAGCATACTTACTAAAAATACTAATACTACATTTTCAAAATAGCTTGATATTATATATAAAAGTATGGTTCCTGTACCATACAAAGCACAAAATGGTAATTTTCCCATACCAGCCTTATCTATCGTTTGACCTGAAAAAAACTTAAATATAACTTCCATAACCCATCCAATAAAACTTCCTAAACAAAATAAGAACATCCAAAAAGACACTTTTAATCACCCATTATATTATGCAAATTTTTAATTTGTTTATACTTAAATGTGTAAAAATTATTGATATTTAAGTAACTATATGTAATATAATACTCTAACAAATTAATTATTGTTTATTTGCTTTCTAACTTAAATTTTATTATTTTTCCTTGTAAAAGTAAATTTGCTTTTTATAAAACTAGAACTTAATTTTAAACTTTAAGAAATTATATTATCGCCATAAAATTATATTAATTTTCTTGTATTAATAAAAAAAGATGATATAATTATCATAGGTGATAATTATGAATGATGATAAGAATTCATTTAGAAATAACTTAAGTCAAAATGTTAAACTATTAACTGATAATGAATTAAAAGAAAAATTTGAAGAGCATAATAAAGAAGAATTAAAAGAAAAGGCTAAATTTTCAGGAAACGAAATAAAAAGTTATGAAAAATTATTAAAACTTATAAAATCAGGCACAGCAACAAGAAACGATATAGAAGAAGTAGACGGAATTATTGATAATATACTAACAACTTACTTAAAATCAGTACAAGAAGATTTCTATTTTTCCCTTTTAAATGGAAAGAGTTTTATTGATCATGATGACCTTTCAACTTGGAGTAGAACTATTAGTATAATAAATACTAATAATACTACTGGTAAACATGCTGGTTCAATTATAATTTCAAATATAAAATTTATTGAAAACTGTTTGAATATTGCATTACAAGATGGGAAGACTAAAGCAGATTTAAAAAATGCTGCTTTAAAGCGTGGTTTGTCAATAAGTGCTTTTGAGCCAGAGAAAGGTGAACCAGCACAAAGTTTTAAAGACTACAATGTACTTAATAAAATGAAAGAAAAGATTAATGATAAAGAAAAATACATAAGTGATGAAAAAGAAAACGAACCTAGATAATAAAAATGAATATAATGAAACAAAAAAATAGCAAAAATTCAAACGAATTTCTGCTATTTTTTAGTATAAAAATCAGTTTATCTTATCCATTCCATTTTACTTCAAACCAAAGTTTTGGTCTTAAAGTGTTATATTTTTTCAGGACCTTATTATATTGTTTTACGTTTGCTAAGATATAATAACCTTCCACTTTATGTTTAACCCATGAACCACTTTTAGGCATAATCAAAAGATCATCATCGTCTATGCCCATGGCAGTATTCTTGTCATTTGTAAAAAATATTGGAACATAATTTTTAGGAAATATTTCTACGCAATTTTCATACCGCCACCATTTTTCCTTAACTTCAGAAACTTCCGACATATTTGTAACAGTGCTCACCTTTTCTACTTTTTCTCTGTCTACATACCTCATAGTAAGAAACCTCCTTATAGATAGTATTTTTTAATTTATATAAATAAGAATTATATAGGCTCATAACTACTAGTTAAAACCAAAACTTAGGTTTTACATTTGTATAGCCTATTTGTAAAATATAAACTTTGCAGATATATTATATCATATATCTATACAAATTTCAATATATTATGTAAATTTTTATAATTATATATTGCATATAAATAGACATTTTTTGTCATTTTCGTCACTACCTTATTACATCATGAATAACTCTGCTTATCAGTTACAAATTTTTTTCTTGCATTTTCCATGATTAAATCATATTTTTAGTTGTTTTTTTTGTATAATTTGATATAATACTCTTTAAGGGTGATTAATGTGGAAGACGACGTTATAAAAAGTGCTAAGATAATGGTTATAGATGATGATGTTATGATAATGGATATGCTATCATTGGTACTTAAAAAGTATGGTCATGAAGTTGTACCATTTACCGAGCCAATATCTGCTATTGAATCTCTAAAAAATGAACACTATGATATTTTACTTGTAAATTATCTAATGACTCCTGTAAATGGAGATAAAATTATAGAACTTGTAAGACAGTTTAATAAAGAAATATATATCATTTTAATGTCTACTAGCAAAAATCTTTCACCATCAGTAGATGCAATGAGAGATTTAGACATTCAATCATTTTTTGAGAAAGGTTCAAGATTTGATCAGCTTATACTCAATATACAAAGTGGTGTAAAATATGTCAATCAGTTAAATAGAATACAAAATATGAATATGAGACTTGAAAAGTACATTGTAGACTTTGGCAAGGTTCTATTAAGTACAATAGATGCTAAAGATAGTTATACTGCAGGTCACTCAAAAAGGGTTTCTATTTATGCTATGAGACTAGCTGAAAAATTAAATCTTTCTGATAAAGATAAAGAAACACTTAAAATGGCTTCATATTTCCATGATATAGGGAAAATTGGTATTCCAGATGAGGTACTTTCTAAAACTACTAAACTTACAGATGAAGAATATGAAACTATGAAAACACATGCATTAATTAGTGCAAATATCTTATCTGTATCTGATGTTTTTAAAGAAATATCACAAATTGTAAAATGCCACCATGAAAGAATAGATGGAAAAGGTTATCCAAGTGGTATATCTGATGATGAGATTCCTTACCTTTCAAAAATAATATCTATAGCAGATACTTTTGATGCAATTACAACAAAAAGATCATATAAAGATGCTATGAATATTGATTATGCTATAAATGAACTTGAAAAAGTAAAAGGAAGTCAGCTTGATTTAAGTCTAGTAAATGAATTTATTAAACTTATAAATGAAAGTAAGGATAACTTTATAGTAAATGATGTAGAAAATATAAAATTATAGTAGCTAGTTTTAGTTTAACTAACTACTATAATTTTTATTATATATAGAGAGCTATCGCCTTTACTATCTCATTTTCTTCACCTTTATTTATAGTAAATCCTATAACATTTATTTGTTTGGTAATTGTACTTAAGAAAAGAAGATCTGAGTGAAGCTTATCTTTTTCAACCCATACATATCTATCTTCTACATTAAAGAAAAGATTATCATCGCTATATGCTCTATCATAGTTTTCACCAAACGGATTTTTTAATCTACATGGACATATCTTACCATTTAATTTACAAAGATTTTCTGATGATATATCCTTTTCTATTTGCTCAACTAATTTATAATAGAAAGCCTGCTTTTTTATACCAGATACTTCTTCGATATTTATGTATTTTCTCTCAACTGCTGTATTATATGAATTGACTTCTCCAGCAAATGCTTTAAAATTATTCATCTGTCTATTATGTTCATCACAGTTTATGTCATTTTCTTTTTCATGTTTCATAAGACCTTTTTCGTGAAAGACATCAACTCCAGGTGATACATTAAATTCCTGAGTTACTGTTTGAGATTTATTTAATGAAAATTCCATTACTTCTATATCAAAATTGCTCTCCGCAATAGAGCCAAAAAGGGATTGAATAAAATCTTTATCTAAATATAAATAATATCTCATTTCATCACCTTTATATTATTTTACTATTATTTTTGCCTTTATATTACTAAATTTTTTCTCTCCTATACCACTTACATTCATTATATCTTCTATACACTCAAATCTATTCTTACTTCTATACTCTATTATATTTTCAGCCATTTTTTCGCCTATTCCATCAATACTCATAAGCTCCTCTTTACTTGCCTCGTTTATATCTATCAAATCTCCATATTCTTCCTCATCTTCATCATAACCATCTTCTTTTATATATTTAATAGTAATCTTTTCACCAGGCCTTAGTCTATATTCTAAATCTATACTATCTAAATCGGCACTGCTTTTAAGTCCACCTGCTGCATTTATTATATCTTTTAACTTATCCCCATCTTTAAAAATATATACTCCTGGCACACTTACAGCACCATCTATATACATTTTGTTTTCATTAACTGATAGACTATATCCATTTATTATAAGATGTGGTTTCAAGCTAATTTTTACTTTTATATATATTAATGATATTATAAATATACTTATTGATATCATAATAATTTTGTATTTTAATAAAAATTTTGATATTTTTTTCATTACTTTCCTCCTTAAATTAAAATTTATTTGTTATATATTATTTTTTATTGTATAATATGTTTGGTGGTTGATTTTGAAAGTTTGTATAAAAGCTATAATTTTACTTTCCTTTTTTGGATTTTTAAATATTTTAATATTTGATTGTTATTCTAAAAGTCTAAATGAAAATTCATACATTGTTATGGACTATGATACTAAAGCTGTTTTAATAGAAAAAAATAAAGATGAAATGGCCTATCCTGCAAGTACTACTAAAATACTTACATGTATGCTTGCACTCGAAAACTTGAAACTAGATGATGAAATTACAGTTACATCTGAAATGCTATCAGAAGTTCCAAAAGGTAGCTCAACAATGAAACTTGTTTCTAATGATACAATGACAGTTAAAGATCTACTTTATGGTCTAATGCTTCCATCAGGTAATGATGCAGCAATAGTTGTAGCTCACCTTGTAAGTGGTAATACAGAAGACTTTGTTACTCTTATGAATAAAAAATTAGAAGAGCTTGGATGTACAAACTCACATTTTTCTAATCCACATGGTTTTCATGATTATGAGCATTATACTACTGCTGAAGATATGGCAAAAATATTTATGTACGCTCTTCAAAATGAAACTTTTTTAGAAATAATATCAACTGGAAAATATACTATAAAAGCAAATAGTGCTGTAAGTTATGATAGAAATTATACTTCTACAAACCAGCTTATAAATAATACAAAATATGATATATATGGAAAAACAGGTTATACAGATGAAGCTGGTAATGTATTTGTTTCATATATAGACCATGATGGGAAGAAGCTAATATGCGTACTTTTAGATGGTAATAAGAATTATTATAGCAACACTTATAGGTTTAATGATACTTTAGGTATATGTGATTACATTTTTGATAACTATTCTGATAAAACTGTTCTTACAAAAAACTCAATTAGTTTAAAATTAATAGATAACAAAGAGAATAAAAATTACACATATTCAAATAGTGAGAATATTACACTTTTTGTAAATTCATCAGATGCCAAGATAGCATATAGCACAAATACAAATGGTAATAATCTTGAGAAAATTAATCTAAATATAACTGGAAATGACTATTATTTAGAAAATATGGAAATTTCATTAAATAATAATAAGACTGACAATATTAATAGTTTTAATATAGATAAAAATGTGATTAAAATTATTGTGATGATAATTGTAGATTTGATATTAATATTTATTTTATTAATTATGATATACGTTATTATATCACTTATAAAACCTAAAAAAAGAAAAATAAAAAAGAGCTATTATAACAGTAATATATATAGATAATAGAGCTAAAGCCCTATTATCTATATATTTTTTCTAAAATTTAAGACCATTAGATAAAAAGATTACTATTAAATTTATATTATATAATGCTTTAGTTACATATGTTTTATCTATTAAATCAGTAACTCCTGAAAGCATTGGTGATAAAAATGAAAGTATTGCTAAAACTACCCATACCTGAATTACCCCAATAAGTGTTGCTGCAACAAGTCCACCTATACCATTTATACTTGAAAGTATAGGAAGTTTAAATACTAAATTTAACATCATTTTTATTATAAATACACATAGGTATACAGCCATGAAAATAATTATAAATGAAGCTGTTTCAAGTATGAATTTTGTCACTTTTGTAGCTACTGCATCTACACCATCTGTAATGTGCATTTTTTCTACCAAAGAATTATAAAAAGCATTACCATCTGCCTTTTTACTTTCATTTACTTCTTTTTGCTCAGCTCCAGATGAATTTTCAAGTTTAGTTTCAATTGCTGCATTTATTCCATCTGCTATTGTACCTTTTAAATTAGCACCAACATTCAGTTTAGAATCTATAAATGAAGCAAGTGTTCCTTTAAGCATAAATGCAAGTAGAAGTGCAAGAACCATTCCAATTATATTTATAATTATATTAGACAAACCTTTTTTGTAACCAATAAATCCACTTAAAATTATAAATCCTAAAATTATTATATCTATTATTATAGCCATATTTCCCCCTCTTTTATATACTAACTATCTCTACTTTATTTGAAAAGATTAGAGCTACTGTCTTTTCATTATTAAAAACTACTACTTTCTTTGGTGAAAGTGAAATATCAATTTTATCAACTAATACTCCCCATTTATTTATAACTTCAACTGAGTTTTCAGATATTATATATGTAAGAAGACCATTCATTTCGATGTATTTTGGAAATGATGAGAGTTTACTTGCTGAAACTATAGTATCATCAAATTTCCTAGACGTCATCTCATAAGAATCCCCATTCATTTTAACTGTTACGAAATAATTGTTATACAGAGCTATGTAATTTGTTTGACTGTCTATCAATGAATGTATTTCTTTTTTTACACCAGTTCTAATATTATATGATTCTACTGCGCTGTCACTTATATATATAATCTCATTATTAATAAGTTTATAATTATACACAAGTTTATCATTAAATATGCATAAATTGCTATACTGCTCTTCTTTTGTATAATCTAATACATTAAAAGATGTACCTATATTTATATTAGAAGAATCTGCTTGAACAACTAATAATCTATATTCTTCAGGCAAAAATTCTATACCTATAATAGGCATTGATGTAATATATGCTTCGTTATATTTAAGTTTTGCTTTTTTATCATACATAGCTATTACTTTTTTATATCCTGAGTCCTTTGTATATTGTACAACAAATCTACCATCACTTGCTATATAAACATTTTCTATATTTCCATCTATTACTTTATTTGCAATTTCTTTCTTGTTTGAAAAATAATATATCATTCCATTTGTTTTATTAGCTATAAGTAAATACTTACCGGTTACTATATATGGTTGGAATAAATCCATCTATCAGTTTATATTCCCATGTCTTATTTCCACTTTTATCATAAGTAGCTATTACTCCATCTGTATATATTAAAAGTTCACCATTATACTCTAGATATATAGATTCATTACTTAAGATATTATCAATAACTATTGGATCATCACCAATATC
Source organism: uncultured Clostridiaceae bacterium (assembly GCA_964642045.1). Classification (GTDB taxonomy): domain Bacteria; phylum Bacillota; class Clostridia; order TANB77; family CAG-465; genus RGIG5057. The sequence continues at coordinate 7,514 of CAZXLZ010000015.1, read as the reverse complement.
TAATATTTTTATTCCAAGTATTGGTCCATAATCTAATAACAGTATAACTACAACTACTATTATAATTATCAAGAAAAATCTAAAAACTTTCTTTGCTGAACTTACTTCCTTTTTAGGAGTTTCACCAAGCCTCTTTCTTCTATCCCCCTCTATCTTAGATTTATAATTCTCTAAGATTTTTATACCTCTATTTAGAGATTTTTCGCTTTCTTCTTCTATACTAATATTCCTTCTTTTTGGCAAGTTTTATAGCACCTCCCAATCTTTTGGAGTGTAATATACCTTATCTTTTATTTTGTCTGGCAAATACTCTTGCTCTACCATCCCATTTTCAAAATCATGAGGATACTTATATCCTATAGAATAGCCTTCTTTTTGCATGTCTTCAATAGGTGCATTCCTTATATGCATTGGAACAGTGCCTACATCTATATTTTGTACATCCTCTATCGCCTTATTGATAGCTAAATATGTGCTATTTGATTTCCTACTTTTTGCAACATATACAGCTGCTTCTGAAAGTATTATTCTTGCCTCTGGCATACCAATTTGATGCACAGCTTGCATAGCGGCATTTGCTACAACTAAAGCATTTGGATTAGCAAGTCCCACATCTTCTGAAGCGCAAATAGTTATTCTTCTTGCAATAAACATAGGATCTTCTCCACCCTCTAACATACGAGCTAGATAATGTACTACTGCATTAGGATCACTACCCCTCATAGATTTTATAAATGCACTAATTGTGTCGTAATGTGAATCATCTGATTTATCATATATTGATTTTTTATTTTGCGTACAGTTTAATATAACTTCTTTAGTTATATCTATTTTTCCTTCATCATCCATATCTGTTGTAAGAACTGCAAGCTCTAAGCTATTTAATACAGTTCTCACATCTCCATTAGACACTTCTGCTAAAAAATCAGTAACTCCTTCTTCTATATTTAAGTTATAATTTCCAAGCCCTCTTTCTTTATTTTTTATAGTATGTTCTAGTATATTTTTTACATCTTCCTTTTCAAGCTCTTTAAACTTAAACACAGTTGACCTAGAAACTAAAGCTTTATTTACTTCAAAATATGGATTCTCAGTAGTTGCACCTATTAATATTATATTTCCTTTTTCTACATATGGAAGAAGTGCATCTTGCTGAAGCTTATTAAATCTATGTATCTCATCAATAAATAGTATTATCTTACCTTTTGGATTTACAAATATATTCATTGAATCTTCTGCTACCTTTTTTATATCTGTTACACCACTACTTGTTGCATTAAGTTCAACAAAGTTATACTCTGTTGTTTTAGCTATTATACGTGCAAGAGATGTCTTACCACATCCAGGAGGTCCCCAAAATATAGCAGAGCTAAGCTTGTCCGCTTTTATCATTCTATATAGTAATTTATTCTCACCTACTATGTGTTCTTGTCCAAAAAATTCTTCTAAGCTTTCTGGCTTCATTCTATATGCTAGTGGCTCCATGCTACATCTCACCTCTTTTTTTCTTATATCATTATACCCTATGTTAATTATATTATCAACAAATTACTCTAAATTTATTAAACATGTGTTTAAAGAAAAAGAGCACATAGAATTTACTATATGCTCTAAACATTATTATTAGTATATCTCACCTATAATTTCAAACGTATCTTTTACACATTCTAAAACATCTCTAAACTCATTAGTTAAATCTATAGTTAGATCATAATACCAATTAAAATCACTATCTATATGTATATATATACTCGGACGAAGAAAGTTTGTAATTATTTCTACATCTCCACATGGCATATTAGCATACGTAAAGTGATTTCTACTAATTATACGATAAATATTTTTTTCTTTAAGTTCATTAAAATAGCTATATATCTTTTCTTTTACCACTTTCTTAGTTTCTTCAAGCCTATCTTTACTTTTTTCTATTTCTAAAGATGCCTCCCTGCTTACTTCAACCGTTTTTGTTTTTAAAATCGAATCAATCTGTGGAATATCGTAAATCCTACTCAGATTAATAAAAAAATTATCTATAATCTTACTATCCACAAAATCATTTGCTGTTTTTTTCAGCTGGCTAAGTATATATGAATAAATACGCCATATAGATGATGAAGACTCAATCTTCTCAGCATCGTTACTATTATCTTCTAATATAACTAGAGAGAAGAGCCTCCTAAGCTGACTTGCAAGTAATTTCTCGAATTTCTTACAAAATGTACTAGAAGACATACTATGCTGCATCTCAACTTCATCAAATAGCTCTTTTATATATAGAGCCTCTTCAAAGATATATTCGGACATATAAATATGATATTTAGATTCCCAAAAAAAGTCATCTTCACAAAGTTTGAAGTCATCAATATATGGCATGTATTTTATAACCTTATGTTGCTTCCCATCATATTTTATATAATCCGAGTTTTCACACTCTATTATAAAGTAAGCAAAATTCTCATTTTCTCGTCTAAAATCCGATATAGAAATGATATCTGCATCACTAAGATTAAATTTTTTTACTAATCTTCCATCTTTCCGCAGATGATATATGCCACCTTTTGTTAAGTTCTTTTCAAGTTTTAAAAGTTTATACATTTTTATTCCTCCTGTAATAACATTTTTAGTCTTGAATTATTTTCTCTCCAACTATCTCAAATGTATTTTTGACATAGTCTGTAATATCCTTCCACTCATCTGTTACATCAAATAAAACACGCATATAACGGTCACATGAAAAATTGTCTATCCAAATTTGAATATAAAAATTACTAAAAAAGTCTATCCAAACTTCAGCACGTCCACATGGAGTATATCCATCCACACTAAGTATAGTTTTTGGAGGAGCAGCCTCTTTGAAATTATATTGCTCTTTCAAGAATTTATCGAGCCTCTCCTTAGCAGCAGCTTTTGTATCTTCAAACTCAGATTTTGTTTTTGCTACTTCATCTAATACATGACTACTTACCTCTATAACTCCACTTTCTAAAATTTTTGTAATCTGTGGCACATCATGCATTTCACAAAGATTAAGAATAAAGTTATTAATTATTCTATAATCCAAAAAATCACTTGTTTGTTTATCAAGAATTTTTAATACATAAGCATAATATTCAAAAATTGATGCAGAGTCTGTACTGAAGCATGCTTTATTAATAATGATTGAGAAAAATCTCCTAAGCTGACTTGTAAGCAAATTTTCAAAATTATCTGGCATATTTAATCCCTGTTTTTGCACTTCATAAGCAAGCTGCTTGGTTTCTTGTGCCTCTTTAGCCAAATATTTACTCATATAGCACCACTGCATACTATCTTTAAGAAAAGATGTATAATTAATTTTTAAAATAGCATATTTTTTCCTTGTTATATGGTAGTCATTGTAATATGAAAAAGATACTTTAAGACTGGTAGGTAATATTTTTTTCTTTTTTCCACCATAGCTTATATAATCAGAACTCTCACATTTAATAATGAAAAAAACATATGAAACTTTACTTTCTTCATCGAACGTTACTACCCCCTCATCTAAACTAAGCTTCCGCATGAGACTTCCATTTTTCTTCAAGTGATATACAAATCCTCCTTTTATATCATCTTTTCTTATTTTTAAAAGCTTATACATTTTAGTTCCTCCTATAATAATTATTTTCGGCTCCAATTTTAATTTTTACAATTTTATCATATTTTTGAGGAACAAATCAATAAAAACGCTTATTTTTTCTTATTTTTTGTTAGTATTTCTATAAACTTACTTGATGCAAAATTAAGCGAATTATTTTTAAGTGTTATAATTCCTAACTCTCTTATGGGAATATCTGGACTTACTTTTATTTCATATAACTCATTATTTTTAAGCTCATCTTGTATAAACTCTTTTGTAACATATCCTATTCCAAATCCCGCTTTTATAAACTCTACTACTAAGTTATAACTTACTATCTCTATATCAGGCTTAAACTCTACACCATTTTCATTCATGTATTTATTTAAGAAAGCTCTTGTATTTGATGGCTCTTTTTGTGTTATTATTTTATGCTTTAAAAGTTCATCTAGGGTAAACACCTTATTTGGATTTTCCATATATTTAGTGCTACATGCAAACGAATCATGAAGCTTAGTACATTCTATAATATCTAAATCACTATGTTCTTTCATTGGTAAATTGGTAACTAGAAAATCTATATATCCATTTCTTAAGTCTCTAACCAAATTTGTAGTAAGTTCATTTGTAACTACAATATCTATGTTAGGATATGCTTTGTGAAACTGTTCTAAATATGGCATTAAAAAATGTTTAGCAACAGTTGCACTAGCACCAATATGTATCTTTCCTTCTTCTAAGTTTATTAATGAATTAAATTTATTTTCAGCATTTCTTGCTTCCTCTAAAATATTTTTTACATATCCATAGAAAATTTTTCCCTCTTCAGTTAGCTTAACTCCTTTTTTTGTCCTTATAAATAAAGTGCCACCTAAAGAAGTTTCAAGCTGCTTTACTGATTTTGTAACTGCTGGCTGAGATATATAAAGTTTTTCTGCAGCCTTTGTAATATTTCCCATATTTGCTACTGTATAAAACACTTTATACAAGTTTAAATCTATATCTTTTTCCATACTCATCACAAAAGTATTATACACTACTTTTATACATATTACAAGCAAATTATAACTATAAGTTATGATTAATATAATATATATGTATTTGAGTTATAAATAAAGTGCGTATATAATATAAGTGGAGGTGAGAAAAATGCTTGATAATAATTATTTATCAGTATTACAATTTCAATTGAAGTTGGAAATTATATGCAAACCAAATGAAGATGTTTTAACCCTAAGTGATGAATACTTTGAGCAAATGGAAAAAAGCTGTGAGGTATTACAAAAAACAAAGCCGGATATCTGTATATTCCCTGAAATGTCATATAACGAAAAGTATGATAGTTTGTTTAGGGAATTATCAGAAAATGGTAAACTAATAGTATTTGGTAGTACCTATATAGGAAGCTTAAATCACACAATGGTATACTTAGACGGAAAATTAAATACGGTTATAAAAAGATACCCTTGTGGTAGCGAGCCAATGATTAGATTCTGTGATAATTTAGAAACTAGCAAATTTTTAGACTTATACCTTAAAGAACATGAATTCTTTGTAAATGGAAAGAAAGTTTATATTCTAAATTGTTTAGAATACTATAAGGCTGCTTACTTAATTGCAAGAAATAGGGAACTTTCTTCTAACTTGTTTGGATTTATAGTACCTTGCAGTAATTCCAATCCAAAAGTATTCTTAGAAGAATCTATGGCAATTCATAATCATAATGAACACATTTATTCTTTTGTATGTAATCGAATAAAAAATACAGGAGAATTCGGGTATGGAAGGAGCTATATATTTGGTCCTATACAAGGACATGAAAAAGAGTGGCTATCAGAAGAAGGAATAACGTCTGAAAAGCATAATGCAAGCATTTTGACATTTGACACTACTACTCCTTCATACTCATTCGGAAATTTTGCCTTGAGCACAAGCAGATTTGGCAGAAGTGACTCGTATTTAAACACACCAAAAAATTTACAAATTAAAAACTTGTTATAAGAAAGGATGGAATTTTTTATGAAAAACATTATTATTACAGCAGGCCCAACAAACGAAAGAATAGACGCCGTAATGAAGATAACCAATATGTCTACTGGCGCTCTTGGAAGCATAGTTGCAGATACCTTAATTGACGAGCACGAAAGTGAAATAGATAAAATATTTTACATTGCTCCTAAGCTTTGCTACAGACCTAAAACAAACTCTAATAAAATCATATATATTAAGGTAGACTCAACAGATGACCTGATCCATGCTCTTGAAAAAGTTTTTAGCCAAAACAAGATAGATGCTATTGTTCATTCATCTGCAGTTGGAGACTACAAAGGTAAATATGTTATAAGGGCAGAGGATTTGGCAGATGAAATAGTAAATTCAGGAATATTTTCTCTTCCTAAAGATGAGCAGGCAAAGGCTGTACTTAAGATACTTGAAGAACCTAAGTGTATATGTAATGACAAGACAAAAATATCTTCTTATGAAAAAAACTTAATGGTTAAGCTGGACTTAACGCCTAAGGTAATTTCACTTTTAAAAGAGCTTAGCCCTAGTACAAAACTAATTGGATTTAAACTTCTTGAAGATGTTAGCGAAGATGAGTTATATGATGTTGCACATAAACTGCTTATTAAAAACAATGCAGACTACATTGTAGCTAACCTTTTAAACAGAATTGGATCTGGAAAGCATTTTGCAATGGTACTTGACAAAGCCGGAATAAAGACAAAATGTGAAACAAAACAAGAAATAGCAGAAGTAATATCTAGCGTTATATTTGAATAACGCCTATAAAAGTGGCTTCACTAGAAATTTAGTGAAGCCACAATTTTATTTCTTTTTCTTATCTCCATAATATGCTTTTAGATACATATCTTTTATCTCACTCATAAGTGGATATCTTGGATTTGCACCAGTACACTGATCGTCAAATGCTTGCTCTGTCATTTCATCTAGTGTTTTTAAGAATTCTTTTTCATCTACACCATAATCTTTTATTGTTTTCTTTATTCCTACTCTTTCTTTAAGCTCATTTAAAGCTTTTATTAGATTTTCTAGTTTTTCTCCATCTGTCTTACCACCAAGTTTTAAATAATCAGCTACTTCAGCATATCTTCTTAAAGTATGTGGATGATTATACTGAGGGAATGTTCCCATTTTTGATGGAACCTCTGCACTATTAAATCTAAGTACATATTCTAGCATAAGTGCATTAGCAATGCCATGTGGAATATGGTGGAATGCTCCTAGTTTATGTGCCATTGAATGACAAATTCCTAAGAAAGCATTGGCAAAAGCCATACCAGCCATAGTTGCTGCATTCGCCATTTTTTCTCTTGCTTCTGGATCATTTTGTCCATCATCATATGCTCTAGGTAAATACTTAAACACATTCTTAAGTGCTTCTAAAGCAAGCCCATCAGTATATTCAGTTGCCATCATAGAAGCATAAGCCTCTAGTGCATGAACTGCAGCATCTATACCAGATGCAGATGTAAGACCTTTTGGTGCATTCATCATCATATTACAGTCAACTATTGCCATTTTAGGCATAAGTTCATAATCTGCTAGTGGATATTTTATGCCTGTTTTTTCATCAGTTATAACGGCAAAAGGTGTTACTTCTGAGCCAGTACCTGCTGAAGTTGGAACAGCTATAAAATACGCTTTTTCTCCCATTTTAGGGAAAGTATAAACTCTTTTACGTATATCCATAAATCTCATTGCCATATCCATAAAGTCTACTTCTGGATGTTCATACATAACCCAATAGTTTGTAAAATGGTTTATAGTATGTTAGAATGAGGTAAAGATTGAAGGGAGAGAGTATGAAGAAACTCGGAAACTGGCTTTGGGGGATGGTGCTGATTGTACTGGGGGTGTTGTTGGGGCTGAGAGCGATGGGGGTGATGCAGTT
>CAZXLZ010000014.1:0-23848 GCA_964642045.1 uncultured Clostridiaceae bacterium | reverse complement strand
AAAGAATCACAACATTGTATAAAAAAGTGGACACTTAATATTGCAATTTATAATTTTTAAAATTTTCAAAAAAACGATTGACAATTTTTTATATAATTAATATAATACATATGTAAGTTATTTTTAGTGTAATTCAAATTTGATATTTGTTATTTTTTGCTGGTGTTCTAGCATTGTTATATACTAATTATTGATTATTCCTTCTTTCATTTTCATAGTTATTCCTCATAGGTAAGTCAGTGGTTTTTATTTTTGCCACTGATTTACCTCTAAGGAGTATATTGCTCATTTTGGTAAAAACTAGGAGTAGTCATACTTTTAGTTTTACATACTATTCATTATTTTCTTTTCTTTCAAGTAGATGCTACAGATTATTCTGTAGCATCTTTTTTACTTTATTTTTTAAATTGATATATATTTTTATATAAAATTTCAAAAAAAGGTTGACTTTTATTAATTAGACGAGTATAATGTAGGAAAAGTTGTTTTTAATGTATTTCAAATTTGATATTATTTATTTGCTAGTGTTCTAGCATTTACTGTAAACGTTTTTTGGATTGATCTACTAAAAGGTAAATATTATTACCTTGAGGATTTTATGGAATATAGATTCATATTGGCACAACTGATTTGCTTAAAACTAGAATTTCGCCATTTTTTCTAGTTTTATATACCTCCGCGAGTGTGATTTCCTTTACTGAAAGTAAGCCTTAGATTTTTCTAAGGCTTACTTTCTTTTATTTTGAAGTTCAAATCTATATTCTTGGTTTATATCCGGATATTTTTCCTTATCTACCTTGCTTAGGAAATCATCTTTTTTCCTAATCCATAAAGGAGCATCTCCATAAAGCCCTCTATATACTACGCACTCCTCCAAGGTATCACTATCTAGAGCAATATCTTCCACAATATAATAGTTACCTTTAAAATGTTTATATACTCCCTTTACTATAACATCCATTTTTTCATATCCTCCTACTTTAGAATTTTTTTATCTTAAGTCCGTTGCCAGATTCTAAAAGTTCAATATGATTTAAAGCCTTTCCTGTACCTATTGCCACACATGATATAGCATCTTCAGCGACAAGAACTGGAAGACCTGTCCTTTCATGAATAAGAGTATCAAGACCGTCAACCAGGCTCCCACCACCTGTTAAATATATACCTCTACTGCTAATATCAGTTAAAAGCTCAGGTGGAGTTTCTTCAAGCACACTACACACACCTTCAATTATATCATCAGCACATGATTTTAATGCAACATATACTTCATCAGAATTAATAACTATTTGTACAGGAAGTCCATTTGATACATCTCTTCCTTTAACTTTTATTTTTTTCATTGTACTTTTTCTGTACATTGAACCTATCTTTATTTTTATATCCTCAGCAGTTTTTTCTCCAATTATGACTCCTCTGTTTTTCTTAGTATATTTAATTATCGCTTCATCAAATTTATCACCTGCTACTTTAAGTGTGGTACTTTTAACCGTTCCACCAAGTGAAATTACAGCTATATCAGTAGTTCCTCCACCTATATCTACTATCATGCTACCATACGCTTTAGTTATATCAATACCAGCACCAATTGCTGCTGCAACTGGTTCCTCTATTAAATGAATTTTTTTAGCTCCCGCTTCTCTTGCAGCATCATATACAGCTTTTCTTTCTACTTCTGTTATTTTAGATGGAACGCAAATCATAACTTTAGGAGGAATTATATTTTTTCCTGACACTTTGTTCATAAAATATTTAAGCATAAATTTTGTTATCGTAAAATTAGATATTACTCCATCTTTTAAAGGCCTTATAGCAATAATATTTCCAGGGGTTCTACCAAGCATTTTATTTGCTTCTTCACCTACAGCTAAAATTTCATTTGTATATTTATCAACAGCTACAACAGATGGTTCTCTTAAAACTATTCCTTTATCTTTTACATATACTAGAATTGTTGCTGTTCCCAAATCTATTCCTATATCTTTGCTAAAAAAACTCATTTTTCTCACCTGCCTTCTGTTTATAAATTATATTATACGAGATATGTAATTTCAAGTTTTTATATAAAAAATTTATTTTAGCTTAAGAGAATTAATATCAAAACTTGGGACATATTTTTCTTCTGATTTTTCTATTGTTTGTATGTATCCATTATTAAAGCCTAAATCCTCTGCATACTCTAATATTTCCAAATATTCTTTCTTAGTAATTTTTCTATTTAGTTTTGGTATATCTTTTGCCTTATATGTTGGAAAATATTGAGCCATAATACTTATACATACATCTGTTCCAAAATTTTCTTTAATTGCTTTTAGCACATTTTTACTATTTAAAATATGATTTGGAAGTATAAGGTGCCTTATTATAACGCCTTTCAAAATCTTGCCATTTTCATCATATATATTTTGGCTCTGCTGTCTCAAACATTCTTTTATTGTCGGTATTACTACATCCGTATAATTTTTAGCACCAGAATATTTCTCTGCTAAAATAGATGATGTATATTTAAAGTCTGGTAAATAAACATCTACCACATCTTCTAACATTTTTAAGGTCTCTACATTTTCATAGCCATTTGTATTATATATAATTGGTAATCTTAGGCCCTCATTTTTTGCAATTTTTATAGCTTCACTTATTTGACACACATATATAGTTGGTGAAACTAAGTTTATATTATCTGAACCCATTTTCTCAAGCTTTAACATTAAATTAGCAAGCTCCTCATTTGATAATTCTACACCATAATCATTTGAACTTATTTTATAGTTTTGGCAAAAAACACATTTTAAATTACAACCAGAAAAAAATATTGTTCCTGAACCATTTTTATTACTTATACATGTCTCTTCAAATTTATGAAGACCAATATGTGCTACTTTTACTTTATCATTTGACCTGCAGAAACCTTTATTTATGTATCTATTTACATTGCAATTTCTAGGACACATTTTGCATTTTTCTAAAATTTTTTCCATAACATACTTATTATATCAAAATAATTAGAAGCTTACCATATTTTTATTTAATTTTTGAATATTTGAATATTTTTTTGGAGATAATAATTTTAGGTGATAAAAAATGGAATATGACAAAATTGATATGACAAAAGAAGAATTCAAAGATTACGTAGATAAAAAGACTGAAAAAAGCCCTATACTTAAAAATATAATTTTTGCATTTATTGTTGGTGGACTTATTTGTATAATTGGTCAAATAGTAACAAACTGTTTAATGTCAAAAGGAATTGAAGAAAAGGCTGCTAAAACTATAAGTACTATTTTCCTTATATTTCTAGGAGCATTCCTTACGTCAATAAACTTATATTCAAAACTAGGAAAATACGCAGGTGCAGGTTCTGTAGTTCCAATAACAGGTTTTTCAAATTCAGTCGTTGCTCCAGCAATAGAATTTAAAGCTGAAGGATATATTCTAGGACTTGGTGCAAATATGTTTAAAGTCGCAGGACCAGTTTTAGTATATGGTATTTTTTCTTCATTTATATATGGAATAATCTACTATGTGATAAAAATGATAGGATAGGTGAAAATAATGAAAATTGGGAAACAAACATTAAAATTACAAAATTCTCCAAAGCTTCTTGAAACATCTTCAGCTGTTGGACCAAAAGAGTCCTCCGGACCACTTGGAAACTACTTTGACATAAGAACAAGTGATGTATTTTTTGGAGAAAAAACTTTTGAAAAAGCTGAAAGCAAATTTATAGAAACAGCAGTAAATAATCTTTTAAGTAAAACAAGCCTTCAAAAAGAAAATATTGACTATATATTTTGTGGAGATTTGTTAAATCAGTGTATTGCAACTGGATATTCTGTAAGAGAACTTGAGATTCCATTCTTTGGATTATATGGTGCATGCTCTACTTATGTTGAGGGTATGATACTATCATCTATTTTAATAGATTCTAATATGGGATCCAAGATAATATGTGCTGCTTCTTCTCACTTCTGTTCTAGTGAAAGACAGTACAGAATGCCACTAGAGCATGGTAATCAAAGACCACCAAGTGCACAGTATACTGTAACTGGTGCTGGCTGCGCTCTAATTACAAATAATGAAATAAGTAAAGATTGTCCTCATATAACATATGTAACACCTGGAAAAATTATTGATATGGGAATAAATGATATGACAAATATGGGTGGTGCTATGGCTCCTGCTGCATTTGATACAATAATTACTCACTTAGAAGATACAGGAAGAAAACCAGAATATTATGATTTAATAATAACTGGAGACCTTGGAAATGAAGGATCAGAAATTTTACTTGATTTATGCAAAAATTATGGTGTTGATATTTCTAATAACCATATGGATTGCGGAAAAGAAATTTTTGATACAGTTTCAGATAGAGATGTAAATAGTGGTGGTAGTGGATGCGGATGTGTTGCAAGTGTCTTCTCTGGATATTTTTACCAGCAAATGAAAGAAAAAAAATTAAATAAAGTTCTACTTGTTGCAACAGGTGCTCTTATGAGTCCAGTGTCTATTAATCAAGGTGAAACGATACCTTCAATTGCACATGCTATTGCTATAGAAAATGAGGTGTAAAATATGTTAATGGAATATTTAAAAGTGTTTTTAACTGGTGGAATAATCTGTGCTATTGCTCAAGTCATACTTGATAAAACTAAAATAACAGCTGCAAGAATACTAGTATTATTCGTATGTCTTGGTGTATTTTTTACAGGTATTGGATTATATCAAAAACTAGTTGATTTTGGAGCAGCGGGAGCAACAGTTCCTATATCAGGATTTGGCTATTCTCTAGCCACTGGTGTTAAAGAAGCTATTGATGAAAAGGGATTTATTGGAATATTTACTGGTGGTGTAACTGCCACTTCTGCTGGAATTGCAGCAGCAGTAATATTTGGATTCCTTGGAGCCCTATTTGCAAAACCAAAATTAAAATAAATTGAATAGATAATATATGTTTTACAAATAATATATAAGTATTAGGAGGTATTAAAATGAATCAAATCGAACTTCAAAATATAAGACACATATGTGGTCACTGTGGAAATTTCTGTGACAAAATAACATACTACAAGACTTTAACTGAAGATACAAAAGTATTAAATATCTATGATAGTATATGTTCAAACTTAAACAGTTTAAAACAATCACTATCTAATATGTTATAGGAGGTAAATTTATGAACGAAAAAATATCAGTAAACGATACTTTAAGCTGTCTAAATTCTATAATAACTCTATGTAACTATTCTATTCAGCAGTGTAATGATGAAAATTTAAGAGATGAACTTATATCAAATAGAAATACCTTAGAAAATTTACAATGGGATATATACCTAATTGCCAAAGAAAAAGGATATTATATACCAGCTGCACCAGCAGGTCAGGCTGATATTGAACAGGTTAAAAATTCTTTATCATAATTTTATATCATACTCACGAAGTAGTGGGTATGATTTTTTATGTAAAAATTAATATTGAAAGTGTTCAAAATCTATGATATAATACTAGAAATTAATTTTTTATTCTAGCAAATAATGTTGCTAAATGAAAATAATTTTACTAAATGTTGAATTATCAATATAGTATATAATACTAAAAATTTAGGAGGAAATCGTATGAAGAAGAAAAAAATTTTGCTACTTGATATCGATGAGGTATTTTGCTTTGCAGGTTTTTTAAATGCTGTTAATGACTTTTTAGGAACTCATTATGTAATAGACGATTTTTCGGATTATTACATTGATAATGTAGTTTAAAGAAAGATTTGCTGAATACAATGAATTTTTAAATAGTAGAAATTTATACGAAAATGCACAAATCTTACCTGATGCAAGAGAGGTCTTAATAGTGCTAAATAAATTTTATGATATTTACGTCTGTTCGTCATGCATTAATCCATTTAATATTAAAGGTTCTGCCAGAATGTTTGCAGATAAGTATAACTTTTTAATTAATTCTATTCCATTTATAAAGCCTGATAATTTTATTTTTACCAGTGCAAAGCACTTAATTAGAGCTGATGTTCAAATAGATGATAGATTATCTAATCTTGATGAACATATAGAAATAAAGATTTTATTTCCTTCGTATCATAACAAAAATATTTCTACTCATGAATTAACAAGAAAAAATATTTTACGAGCTGGATATGAGTGGAGAACTGGCTGGAGAAAAGTTGCAGATATTTTACTTGAGCCCTATCAAATTAAGATGATAAAATATAAGCAAGCATCTTAAATAAAGAAAGTTTTAATGACAAAATTACGATTAAGAAAGGAGCAATTCTTTATGCTTAGTATTATATTAATAATATTAGCTGTTTCATTTTTTTTGTTTTTGTTGATTGTATGGTTACTTTATACAGAAATTATATCTGGTGGTGATATTGAGTTTTTATCACCTATTCTTAAATCTGTAGGAATGCTAACAATCGTAACTGCCTTTTTGTCTTTTATAGTTTTTATTACATGTATTATATTAAGCTCAAATTGTACTCATGATGAAGTTATAGATAAGAATTACAATTTAACAAGTTTAAGTTTTAATGGTGATAATTATTTTGGCTATTACACATCTGAAGATGATTTGTATACTTTTTATTACATGTCCGAAGATGAAGATAAACCTGAAAAATTAACTATTGCGAGTAAGTTTATTCATGAAAGTGATGATTGTACTCCACATGTTGTTTTATCAGAAACTTATACCATAGCAAATAATGACACAGTAGATATGCTTCTATATTTAAGTGAAAAACCAAAAGCTACTTTATATGAAGTATATATACCTAAAAATTCTATTATACAATACTCTGTTAATGGGTAGAAAGGATTATGTTATGCTTATTAGCATCTGCTCTTTTTTCATATTAGTCATATTACTATTATGGCTTATTAAGGTAATAATTCATATTCCTATAATAAAACGAAAGCTTATAAATTATAAGCCTATACCATATAAAGATTTAAAAAAGTTTATATCTCATTTTTTACATATCCATGTAATATGTGTTATTATTTTTTTCGCACTATATATAATTCTTATTATGTGTTGTACACATAATGAAACTAAAGAAACAAAGGCAGAACTTTGTAAATATACAATTAGAGAAAATAACTTTTCTTATGAATTTTATGCAGTTGAAAATTACGATTACAGTTATAACTTTACATACCTCTTAGAAGATGAAGGAACTAAAGATATATATGGTAGTAAAAGTTGCACTATCTGCATAGATGAAAAGTGCACTCCTAGTGTGATTATCTACACTGATTATTTAATTCCTGATAATTCTTTTGTAGATATGCTGATAAATGGTTCATATTCCATATCAATAAAAAATGAAAATAGATATAAGCTTTGTCTACCTTCAGATGACTACATTTTAAATATTTATAAAGACAATTATTTTATATGTAGCTAAAAACAAATCCTGAGTCTAAATGACCCAGGATTATTTTTTACTTAGATTACATTAAAATCTACCTTTCAAGGTACCTATTGTCCACATCAGCAATAGATTTCAAAAGTTCACTGTCACTACCTTCTACAGCAAACTTAAACCTATCAGACATACCATTAAGCTCTTTACATTTCTCTCGAAGACTAATTAAATCCCCTTCAACTACTCCTTGCTGACCAGCAAGAAGTGCCATATTAATGCGATTGTAAATTGCCTTCATTGACCTAAACGATTCTAATATATCCATGTTATCCCTCCTCTAAATTATATATGAGATTTTTTAAATTAATACCAGTATATTATACCACAATATTTTACATAATTCAAGCATATATACTATTTTTATTGTATAAGGTCTCCGTCATCTTCTCTTATAGTAGCATTCCAACCTCTTTCACTGCTTATTGATGATTTTCTAAACTCAGCAAAGGTTTTATCTCTATCATCAAGTTCACTTGCGTTACTGCTTTCTATAGCATAAAGTGTATCTAAAAAAGCATCTGTCATTTTTTCTCTTACAGTATGCATACCATAATTATCTTGTTCATCAAAAGGATTCATGATATCACCTGAATATGCTACATTTACTATATTCTTATTTTTTTGTGCTTCAACAATTCTGTAAAATCCAGCTAAAGCTTTATTATGACAAGCTCTTCTTTCTTTATCTAGAGTTTGTGACCTTTCTTGCATTTTATCTATTTTAAACCATCCTTCTCCTGTATTTTCACGTGCTTCTTGTATCCATTCTGCTATTAAACATTGTTCAACTCTAAGTTCCCTATATTTTAGAATATTGTTTAAGTTATCTAGCATACTAGGATCTTTTATTAATAATTGCCTTATACCATCCACAATTTCTCTATGCTTTATTTTTTCAGATTCTCTATAATCATCAAGCAGTAATTTTTTTCTTTGTTCAAAATGTGGATCTTTAGGATCTAGATCCTTTATATATTCTTTCTCACCTTTTGTTAAATACATATAAATCCCCCCGTTTTCTTTATTTTAACACACTATTTATTTATAATCAACAAATTACAGACAATAAAATAAAAAAACAAATTTTATTATGATTTAAAATTGATATGCACTATAGTAAAGTTAAGTTCTAAAATTTAACAATAATATAATTAAAACTATACTGTAGTATTATTTAGATATCAAATTCATATTAAACAATGGTTAAGAAATATTATCGCTCATTAAAAATTTTACATAATTATTTGCTTTTTTAAGTAAACTATGATATAATATGTGCGTATTATTTTGCATGTCGTATGAGTAATTTTATATGAGGTACTTAATATCGTTTCATTAAAACTATTATTAAGCATTTAGAAAGGATGATGTTTTTTATTTATACTACATAATAAAAACAAACATTAGAAAATAAATTTGGAGGACTATATTATGCTTATTTATGTTGCAATCATATCTTTTATTGCTATTATTCCTATTGCACTTACAATGCTTATCATTGAAATTGTTAGAAAAAAAAGGTTTTCTGAATTTGTTCGTATGATTTCTCTTATAATGCCAATTGTCATATGCTTGATATTACATATTTCCGAGGAAACGCTTTATTCTAATTGTAGTAAGGAAACTATAACGGAAAAATTAGGTGAGTATGACCTTAAGGAATATACATTAATGAGTGATAATAATAAAATAAATAATGCTGCATATATCTTGGAGAATGTATGTGAATCTAACTCTTATTCTTTTCAGTATATAGATGAAAATGATAAGAAACCTGTAAAAACATCTGAAGATCGCATAAAAATAACTATTACTGATTCTGCCTATCCTCATGTGGTTGTTTATGAGAATAAAGAAGTACCTACAAGTAAATTTGTATATTTCCTAATTTATTCTTCAAGAATAATACCATATCGTACCTACGAAATATATGTTCCAACTGGTACTCTTTTGAGTTTTCAGTAATATATACTAAAAATGATATAGGAGGAAAAAAATTATGTTACTTATTTGTATAGCACTCATTTTATTGGTTATAGGAGTTTTTCTTATGATTATACTTCATAATAAGACCGGCGTACGTTTATACTGGGCATTCTTTATTTTAGCTTCTATAACTATTGCTTCTGGTGTAATAATGATCCATAATTGTATGCACACAGAAATTATAGATAAAGGAAGATTCGAGCTTGAACGCTTAAAAACCAATCAAAGTGATGATATTTTCTATATGTATAAAGATTTAGAAAGTGATGGTAAATATAATTTTTGCTATCAAGATCAAGATAAAACTAAGAAAGTTATGTTGGATCTTTCTATACATTCTTTAAAATATATAGAAGATGAAGATGCATATGTTATCGTTAAGGAAAAGAGGTCTATTCCTGATAATCAGCTTGTAGCTATACTTTTAGGAAAAGATGGTGTCTATCTTGAGACTTCTTATTCAGTATATATCAATGAAGAGTATATACTTGAAATATCATTCAATTAAACAAAACAGGAGGATTACGTTATGCTTTTAACTATAGGGATTTGTGGCGCTATCGCATGTTGTATATTAAACATTTTATATAGAAAAACAGGTAGTAAAATCCTGGACAAACTCACATTTCTTTCCATATTTATAGCAGGTATATCTGCATTACTCTGGCTGACATTATCACAAATTGGATTTGATGCCAAAATTGTAAAATCTGAAAAATGCGATCTTGCTAATTTAAAGGTAGATCCAAGAAATTCTTACTTTTCTGAATTACCTAATGATGAAAACTCAAATAATCTCTATATTTGTGAAATTGAAAGCAACTACACTTTTTATTACGAGTATAACCAAGAGACAATAAAAAAGGTAAGTTTAGACCTTTCTTTTTCTGATCTTGATTCTACTTTAAACGAGTTAGATGCTGAAAAGCCATATGTTATTGTTGAGGAAATTTGGTCTGTTCCATATAATGATTTTATATCTGTACTTACAGGAATGAATGGACAGTATCTTAAAACACGTTATTCCGTTTTCATAAAAGAAGAACATATATTTAAAATATCAGCTGAGGAGGAATTAGCATGATTATATTTATTTTAATTATTCTGATATTAATAAGTGGAATATTACATGATTCAGACGTTTTTTCTGTGAAATGTCCTATATTATACCGCATTATTTCTAACGCATTAGCTATATTCATTCTTGCTGCATTTGCAAGCCTTATAACAATGTTTGTGCTTACTTTGGGATTTTCAGAGGATAAAGTTATTGAAACTAACGAATATGAACTTATTAAAGCAAATGTTTCTAATAATGTAAACTCTTATGAGTGTTATGCATTAAAGAATGCAGATAATAAATACACTTTTAGTTATAACTATGATGGCACACTTGAGTCTATAAGCGCATCTATTGATGAAGATAAAATACATGAGGAAGGAGATGTAATTCCACACGTAATAATATATACTACTAAAAATCAAATATCTAACGAAATTCTTCAGTTTATTTTTGGTATGCCTGCAACTAGTAGTTATAGCTACGAACTTTATGTACCATCTGGTAGCATATATGAGGCATATGTTTTAAATTAAATATTATTTGGAGGAAAAACTATGTCACTTATTTTATCATTAGCACTATTTTCGGCATGTTTTATACTATTATGTATATCTTTCAAATTTGGAGACTCTAAAAAATCCCTTAATTTCCTGGTTGCTGGTATTATCTCAGGAATTGCTTCAGTTGTTGTACTTATAACTGGTTCCTACATTAGTATTTTTGCAGAAAAAACAGTTTCAGATGAATCACAAAAAAATTATTTACTTTCTAAACAAACTTTGGAGAGTTATACTGATGAAAATTTGCTTGAATATGCGGTGTTAGAATCAGAAAATGGAAATTACAAATTTAAGTATATAAAAGAAGATAAGGAAATAGAACTTGAAATTTCAAAAAATAATATTAACATTAATATTGATGATAACGTAGAAGCTCCATTCTTAGTTATATATAAGAAAACTCAAGTTCCCAAAAATGACATTTTACATTTTCTTGTTTGGCCAAATGCAACTTTTGAGACAACATATGAAATATATATTTCAGCAAATGAAATAATTACTTTTAAGTAAAAAAATTGCTTAGGAGATACTAATATGAAAGGAAATAATTAAAATGTTACTTATTATATTTATTGGATCATTTATTGCAACAATAGTGTTTTCGTTTTTAAGCATGTATCATAAAAGAAAAAATATGTTTGAAAAATTACAGTATTCTTTTACTTCTTGTGTGGTTTTTTCTATGGTTGCATTCATGTCTATTATGATATATGCAATGCTTTCAAGTGAAATACCTTTTGAAAAGAAAACTGATGAAACTAATACTGAAAAATATACTCTCACTCAGCAGACTTTTAGCTATGGCAATGATGATGAAAATTCAAAAAGCTACATACTAAAAGAGTCTGAAGATGGAAGTTACGAATTCAAATGTGAAAATGAGGACAAAAAGGAATTCACTATCGGTGATATAACTAAGGATAACATCATCATAAATTATATTAATGATGATGAAACACCCTACGTTATAGAACATACCTATAATTGTGTACCTGAGAACGATGTTTTACGTTTATTGCTGTGTTCTGACAAAAAATATTTGAAAACTTATGATGTGTTTGTTCCTTCTAATCAAATTATAAGCTTTAATAATTAAAACTTGTTTATTTGGAAGTTTAGCATATAATGTTAAACTTCCTTTTTATATATAAGATAAAGGACTAAGAAAATCTCTTAGTCCTTTTTAATGGTGCACTTAAAGCACCTGCCTTTCTTCTAGCTCTTTTTTGCCCCCACTACTGCAGAGACGAGCTATTAATGTATATGTTAATTGCCGTGCCATATATGTCAAATACATTTTATTACATTTAAACTTTTTCTCCTCCAGCTACTGCCAGAAGTAAAGTTTAATCCGCCTGAATAGTTAACAGACATTGTAATAATGTATACATTTATATTATAACATATTTTTTATTTTATGTCAAGTGTTTATACAATAATTGTATTTTCTTCGTCATCTGATAAAATAGAACTAAGTTTTTCATTTAAGAAATCAATACTTTCAGAAGGTTTAGCAATTGAAAATCCTTGCATATACTTAACACCCAAACTTTTTAATTTGCTTAATGTTTCCTTATCTCCCACTCCTACGGCAACAAGCTGAATATCTTTGGCTATACACATTGTCTGTAAATCTGTAACATATTTTTGTTTTTCTTCATTATTTAAAATATCACTTATTATACTTCTGTCAAGCTTTATTACATCTGGAGTTATCATTCTAAAATCACTTAGTTCCATAATTCCTACTCCAAAATGATCAAGTGCAACACTTCCTCCATTTTTTTTAACTTCTAATATAAAATTTTGTAGTGTTGGTAAATCATATCTTTCATATCCATGAAGCTCAAGAGTTACTTTACATTTATCCATAAGTTCATAAATTCTAGGTTTATTAACATACATTTCATAACTTTTTAAATTTATATTAACATTTATATTATTTGCCTCTTTTTCCTTTATATCTGAAAATGTTTCAAGTCCATGTATAAATAACATCTGCTGAACCTTATTATACTTATCTTTAGTTTCAGCATACCTTAAGAAATCTTCTATATCTACATTTTTTCCAAACTTTATTTTTGATAAAACTTCATAACCTACTACTTTTTTCTCTTCTATATTAACAATTGGCTGAAACATACATTCTATATTTTTTCTATTTAGTACACCATCTATTATTGTTTCATACTCTATATCTGAAATTTCATCATTTATCTCTTCATTATTATCCTTAAGTATATCTGTATTACCTATAGACACATTAATATTGTTATCTGCACTTACAACAACATTATCAAAATAATTATCCATAAACTCTATATACTTTATTCTTGTAATTTTATATTTTTTATACACCTCTATACTCTTTGCAGAAGCATCCGCATCTTTTACAAGTACAAGTAAATTGAACTTTTCTTTATCATTTCCAAGTGCTAAAGCAAGTTCTTTAAAGTTATCATATATAAGCTCACCTTCATTTAAAAATTTATCATGGTATTTTACAAGCTTTAAAATAGTATTTTTTTCCTCATCGGTAAAATCAAATCTATCTAATATTCCAATTGAAAGTTCATATGATTTATCTTCATGCCCTGCGAAACTTTCTCCACCATCTTCATATTTTATTTTAACATAAGGTTTACCTATATCATGAAGAAGCATTGTCCAGTTTAATATTTTTCTTTTTTCATCTCCTAAAGTAAAACTGTTTTTTCCAACCTCTTCTATTGTAGTTGTTATATGTTTCAAAAGATCATATCTATGATACTGGTTACTCTGAACACAGTTAAATAAATTTTCTCCATACTTGTTATATACATAAAACTCAGGAAAATGTAGTTTAAAAGTCTTCTCCATAGACAAATATTTTATAATCTGAGCTACATTATCATCAGCTAAAACCTGAGAATAAAGCTGAGTTAACTTCTTCTTATCATTTGTAGCTAAAATCTGTGCAACAATAGAGTCTATTCTTTTTTGTTCTGCAAGATCTACCTCACTAATTTCACTTATTACTCCATCATCAAAATCGATAATTCCCTCATCTTTAATAGTATTTTTCTTGATTCCTATTCCTGCTAGATTCATGATTTTCCTCCAATTTAACAAAAAAATTATATCATCATATTATTTTTTTTACAATAACATGATGATACATTTTAATAACCTAATTTATTCTCTTTTTTATAAGTCGTACATCTTCTCCAATAAACCTGCAAATATTAAAATTTCCAATAAGTCTTGAAGTAAGTCTTGAATCATAAACTTCATAAAGTTTTTGAAGTGATAAATTTGTAGATATTACCATCTTCTTTCCTCTAATAATCCTAGTATTTATAATATTTAAAAGCTCCATAAATTTAAAATCAGTAATTGTTTCTGTTCCTAAATCATCTATAATAAGAAGATCAACTTCAAATAATTGGTTATACTTTTCTCTAGATCTAACATCTTTATCAAAAGATGTTTTATACTCTGTTATCATATCCATAAGCATAGGAGCTGTTTGATATATTGCAGTACAACCCATACTTATTACTTTTCCAGCTATACAGTTTGATAAAAATGTTTTGCCAAGCCCTGTATCACCTATAAAAAGTAAGTTTTTCGTATTTTTATCAGAAATATTTTCACAAAACTTTTCACTAACTTCTTTTATCTCTAAAATATTTTCTCTAGGAGAACTTGTAGTTTGATACTTTTTTTCATCTTTTTTATCTGAAAAATATCCAAAGTCAAATGCATTAAAACATTCATTTTCAAAGTTTTCTGTATAATACTGTTTATATACCTCATTAAGTAATCTCTGTTTAAGACATGTGCATTTTTCTTTGCCAATAAATCCTGTGTCTAAACATTTTTCACATTCAAATTTTGGAATAAAATCATCTTTAGAAATACCAAGCCTAGCCAGTTTTGAATCTAACTTTTTATTTATATCATCTATTTTTAAATGTAAGTTTTGTGTTTCAATCTCTTTTTCCATCAAATTGTTATTTAGATTTTTCCTCATAACAGATATAGTAAGTGCAGCTATGTCATCTTCTAGTTTTTTTAGGTCAGGATTTTTTTCATATACGTCTTTTTTATACTTTTCTATATCCTTTATTTTTCTTTCTCTTTTTTCTTCATACTCTTTTATTACGTCATTATATATCTTAATATCCAAGGATTTCCTCCTTAACTTTTTTTCTACATTATATCATAAAAAGACTCTAAGTTTTCAAAGTCCGTTTGAGATAAATTTTTAAACTTTATACTACTATTTTTGTCTTTTATAGCAACACTTGATTTTTTAGTAATCTCCTCATCTTTTATATCCTCTTTTTGTTTGTAGCCTTTTTCATACCAGTTTTTTAGTATACCATTTACATAGCTTATAGACGGATTTGTTTTATTAACAGTTCTTTTTAAAGCCCCTTCAATCATATCAAAATCATATTTATATTCGTTAACCCATCTATTTATATACTCTTTTTCATATTTTGTAAGCTCTCTTGTAAGACCTAAAGCCTTGCAAATCTTATTTATTATTTTTTGAAGTTTTGACACTTCTTCAAAGTATCTTTCTAAATCATCAAAAGTCTTTATTTTTCCCTTGAACCATGTTTCTGCAACTGCATAAACATACTTCCTATTTAAAGCCTTTCTTTCAAAACAATACTGGAACAGTGCTATCATAACATCAGGCTCGAAATTAAATTTATTAAATATATCACCTATATCAGTATACCAAGAATATGGCATAAGACCATTAAAGAAACTTTCATTTATAGCTCCAGCTGCAATAATTCTTGTCTTTTCAAGTTCAGTAGTTTCTTTATTTTTCTTATTTGCAACAAGTGGTGTATAATTTGAGTTTATATAATTTTCCTTTAAATCTATAACAGTATAACCATTAATATTTTTCATAATTAATTCTTCTGAGCATAATCTATCTAAACAAAGTGATAACTCTTCTTCTGTTATATTAAGCTTTTTGCATATACTTTGAGACTCTATTTCTTCACCTGTTTTAGCAAGATAAAGTATATATATATATACTTTTACATCTTCGCTTTCAAGAGTGCTCATATTATTTAGTATAAATATATCTGAAATCAAAGTATCTGACAAACTAAGCTTAGACTTTATATTAATTCTCAAAAATACCCACCTCCCTATAGCAAAATTTTCAAATACATTATATCATTTAGAATTTACTTTTACAACTTTTATTTTATCAAATCTTTAATTACTTCACTTGAAGTTACAAGTCCTGCTACTGATGGCACAAAAGAAACTGATCCTAAAGTTTTCTTTTCATTTTTTGCTGGAATCTCTTTTGAAAATACCACTTTTTGTTTTGGGATATTTAATATCTTTAATTTCTTTCTAATTATTTTAGCAAGTGGACATACAGAAGTTTTATATATATCGCTAACCTCTATATCTAGTGGATTCATTTTATTTGCCATACCCATACATGATATACATTTTATATTATTTTTAAACGCATACTGTATAATTGCTATTTTTGCATCTATGTTATCCACACAGTCCACAATATAATGTGGGGAAAAATCTTCTATTATACTTTCTATATTATCGAAGTTTACATCTTCTTTTAAAGACGTAACATTTATTTCAGGATTTATATCATTAATTCTTTCTTTCATAACTTTAACCTTATCTTTTCCCAAAGTTGAATGCATAGCAATAATTTGCCTATTTATATTGGTTATATCTACTACATCTTTATCTACAACAAATATATTTCCTACGCCTGCTCTTGCTAAAGCTTCTGCTACATAAGAACCTACTCCACCTACACCAAATATACAAACTTTGCTGTTTTTAATAAGTTCTAATTTCTCTTTTCCAATTAAAATTTCAGTTCTATTATATACGTTATCCATAAAAATTAAGCTCTCCTTTTAAACAAAAGCTACAAATACATTTATTTGTAGCCTATTTTCATTTTTTCCTTCTAATTACAAATCCTTCTTTTACTTCATATGGAATATACATTTTTACTAGCTGACCCTTAATACCAGGATTTATAGTGTCTATTTTCTCATCACTATTAATATCATAAAGCTCAGTTATATCAAATCTTTTTTCATCTAAGCTACAAACATCTAAGATTTCAAGTTTATCTCCGAGTGTTAATTTATTTTTTATTTCACATATGTATATGTTATTTTCTAGCCTTTTTACAACTTTAGCACCATATTCGTAATCTAAATTATCACTATTTCCATCAAGGTCATGTATATCGTTATTTTCCTCATTCACAAAATAGAACTCACTAAGTCCTCTTGTTTTTACTTTATTAAGCTCTGATAGATATATAGAAGAATCAAATTTTTCTTCCTCACCTTTTAACTTTAAGTTATAATAATCATCTATAGCTCTTCTATATGCTCTGACTACAGTTGCAAGATAATATTCGGTTTTAAGTCTTCCTTCTATTTTTAGACTATCAATTCCAAGATTAAATAAAGTACCAATCTGATTTATTAAACACATATCTTTTGATGAGAAAAGATATGTTCCTTTTTCATCATAATCTATATTTATCTCACTTTCAGGGTTATTTTTTTCTCTTGCTACAATGTTGTACTGCCATCTACAAGGCTGTGCACAGTCACCTAAATTTGCACATCTACCAGCTAAATATTTACTTAAATAACATCTACCTGAATATGCATAGCAAATTGCTCCATGAACAAATATCTCAACTTCTAAATCTTTATCTTTGTTATCCATTATGTACTGTATTTTCTTTTTGCTTAACTCTCTTGCAAGTATAACCCTCTTTGCACCATATTTTTTCCAAAAATTTGCGCTATGAAGACTTACAACATTTGCCTGCGTACTTATATGTATTTCCATGTCTGGCGATACTTCTTTTATACAATCAATAACACCAGGATCACTTGCAATTATAGCATCTGCTTTAAGCTCTTCTAGCCTCTTTATTTCCTCTTTAAGGCCTCTATAATATTCATCTTCTGCGTATATATTAAGTGCAACATATACTTTTTTATTAATGCTATGTGCATAATTAATTACTTCAGCAAGTGAATCTTCATCTATATCAACTCTACTTCTTAGTGAAAATTTTTTTGTTCCACAATATACAGCATCTGCACCATACATGAATGCTATTTTTGCCTTTTCTAAACTTCCGGCAGGTGCTAAAAGCTCAGGTTTAAACATTATATCCTCCTTATTTTACAAATATATTTGTCACAAAGTTACTAATATTCATACAAATAGATATGTATATATCAAATATCTTATCTGCTCCAAAAAACATTATTACAATCGCTCCTATTACTATAAATGGTCCAAATGGTATATAACTTTCTTTATCCTTTCTTTTGATGATAAGAAGCGCGGCTCCTATTATAGCTCCTATAAAAAATGAACATAAAGTTATAGCCAAAATATTTTTTGCTCCAAATAAAAAGCCAAGTGATGCCATAAGCTTCACATCACCAAATCCCATTCCCTCTTTTTTTAAGAATATTATAGCAAAGCCCGCAATAAGTAGAAATATTCCTCCTCCTATTATTGCACCTAAAATATAACTACCAAAATTAGAGATATCAAATACCATATTTATTATACCAAGAATTAGAAAATAAACATGTGCTTCATCTGGAATAAGCTGAAACCTATAATCTATTGAAAATACAATCATGAGCATAGGAATAGCAAGCATTTTTAAGATGCTTGGTAAATTAAATCCTAAAAAATAAACTATAAGCACTGCTAATATGCTCATTATAGCGCTATATTTTATATCTATCTTAAAATCACTTTTTAAACTTTTGAAAAACTCTTTATACGTTATTTCTTCACTTACAACTGGTGGCATTTTTTTATTTAGATGCTTCACTACTTGTCCAAAAAATATCATTAAAATAACTATAAATATATATTCTAATACTATCATTATCTTCCCTCTATCATATCTTTTCTATATCTTTTTAAAATACTACTTTCTACTGGCCTTTTTACTCTAGCTATCCACGACTCATGTTTTTCTATTGGACTTACAAGTATTGTTTTTATTCCAAATTTTTTTCCTCCATATACATCTGTAAATAGCTGATCCCCTATTATAGCTACATGCTCTTTTTTCTCATCTAAAAGTTTAATAGCTTTTTTAAAGCCATATGGCCAAGGTTTTAAAGCCCTATATAAAAATGGCATTGAAAGTTCTTTACCTATTTTTGTTACTTTTTTATAGTTAAATGTATTACTAAGTATACATATTTTTATTCCTTGTTTTTTTAGACCTTTAAGCCATACTTTTACCTCTTTATCATACTCATACTTAGAATTGACGAGTGTATTATCCATATCAAATATAACTGCTTTTATTCTTTCTTTTATAAAAAAAGAATAAGGTATACTTTGTACATTTTCATAAAAAAAATCAGGGTAAAGTTTTCTTACCATTTTTTCACCTCTATTTCATAATAATATTTTACTATAATTTACTAGATATTACAAGAAATTTGTATATTTTTATATCTTTTATTTACTAACATATGTAACTTAAACTCATTTTATTAACAATGAGCCAAAAATACTGTACATATAATTTAATTTTTCTATCTAGTTAATAAACAAAAACTGCTAAAAAATCACACAGCTATATGTAATTTTTTAGCAGAATCACGTTAATTATTTTTTATTATTAAATACTTCCAGTAACTTTTTTATTTTCTGTTCACGCTCAGGAAATACATCATGCATAAACCCAGTAATAAATTTTTGAAACTCTTCGTTTTTTATAGCATCTTCTTTATGAAGAGCATATGCTTCTCTACTATCCTTAACTCTAAGACCAATAGCCCTAATAAAAAATAATTCCGAATTTTTAGAAAAAACTATTTTATTGAATTCATCATCATCACAAGGCACCGCTATATTATATTTATCATCCCCATTATATGAAATATGAATATGTGGTTTTGATTTCGAAAGCATATTTTGTATATTAACTTCATACTTTCCTAGTGCTATATTCTGGTCATGAGCCTTTACAGTATCTAAGATTATCCGAATAAAAGCCTTTCTAAATTCTAAGTATTCCATATTTATCTCCTAAAAATTTTAATTGGTTTTTACTCAAAAATTATTTTTTGAACTATTTTAATAATTTCAAGTATATTTTAATATACCACATATAAAATGTCAATAAAAATGAAAACTTTGATGTTTAGTAACATTCATTTTGCATGATGCTCTTTTAATTTTTTAAATTATGTGATATACTAATTAAGCTTAAATTACAATTGGAGGATATTATGGAAAATATTTACGATGTATTAAAAGAAAGAGAATTAATAAAACAAATAACATTTGAGGAAGAATTTAGAGAGATGGCAAATAAAGACAAGTTCTCAGTATATCTTGGAATTGATCCAACTGCTGATAGCATACATATAGGGCACTTTATACCACTTATGATGATGTCATACTTCCAAAAATGTGGACATAGACCAATAATCCTAATTGGTGGTGGAACAGCTATGATTGGTGATCCATCAGGGAAAACTGATATGAGAAAAATGTTAAATAAAGAAGACATAGCAAAAAATGTGGAAAAAATAAAAGAGCAAGTAAGTCGTTTTGTATCATTTGAAGGTGAAAATGCAGCTATACTTGTTAATAACGCAGACTGGATTTTAAATGAAAATTACATTGACTTTATATCAAGAATTGGTATTCATTTTAATGTAAATAAAATGCTTGCTGCCGAATGCTTTAAACAACGTATGGAAAATGGCCTTACATTTTTTGAGATGAACTACATGCTTATGCAAAGTAACGATTTTTTACATCTATTTGAAAACTATGGTTGTAAAGTTGAAATTGGTGGGGATGATCAGTGGTCTAATATGCTAGCTGGCGTTGACCTTATAAGGAAACTTCATCAAAGTGGTAGCTACTGCGTAACATGTCCTCTTCTTTTAAATAGTGAAGGTAAGAAAATGGGTAAAACTGTAAGTGGTGCTCTTTGGCTTTCAAAAGAAAAGACACCAGTATATGATTTTTATCAATATTGGAGAAATATAAAAGACAGTGAAGTGTATAATGTTTTAAGAATGCTTACATTTTTACCTATGGCTGAAGTAAAAAAACTTGCATCACTTGAGGGCAGCGATATAAATGAAGCAAAAAAAGTAGCTGCATTTGAAATAACAAAACTTATACATGGTGAAGAAGAAGCTCTTATTGCAAAAAAAACATCAGAAGAATTATTTGAAAATGCAAACTCTTCTGAAAATATGCCTGAAATAACTGTTTCTAAAAATAATGCTGGTATTTTAGATGTGCTTATATCATGTGATCTAACAACATCTAAAGGTCAAGGTAAAACTTTAATAACTCAAGGTGGAATAACAATAGATGATGAAAAAATAACTGATATAAATTATGTCTTAGATATTACAAAAGAATTTGTAATTCTAAAGAAAGGAAAAAAAGTATTTATAAAAGTAAAATTTCATTAAAATGTTAAGGAGTCACATGACTCCTTATTTTTATATACATTTTTGCAATCGCTTATAAGTGCATATTTTCTTAATTTTATATTATAAAATAATATAAAAAGGAGGAATATATGAAAACTTTAAAAATACCTGAAAACCATAGTGGAATAACAAAGACTCTTAGACTACCTGAGAATGTAGTAGATAGTATACAGGATCTTGCTAATAAAAAAAATCTTTCTTTCAATAAAGTAGTAACTATTCTTTTAGAATTTGGTCTAGAAAATTTACATGAAGATGATAAAAGCTGTATAACTAAATCAAGTAATCATATTAGTTAAGAAGCTATACTAAATCTAATATTAATATCATTATCTAAATATATAAGGATCATATTATCTAAAATTTCAGTTTTGTATATTTGATTTGTATTTAACGTTATATTGTTTTCTCCTGCTCTATCTTTTAAATAAAGCAGGTCATTTTCTTTGCTAAATGTTAAGTCATTTATACAAAATCTAGCTATGATGCACCCATTTTCTTCTATACATATTTTTTTACCATTAAATTCCATAAGCTTTTTATAAATATTATTTTCTTTCATAATAAAATATTATACTACTTATATTTGCATTTTTTTGTCGATATTTAAAATAATTATATATTTGTTAATTTGTAACATTTACATTTCACATAAATTATGATATAATACAAAATAATTTATGTAACATATCTTAACATAATGTTAAGATAAATAAAAAAATAATTTTGAAAGGAATTTTTATTTATGTCTAAGAAAATAATTAATAATTCATCTACTGTAAAGCTTCTGGATTACATTTTAAGTGACTCTATAGAGGCTAGTAATACAATTAATGCTATTTGCTCAAATTATGAGATGGCAAAAAATCGGATTTATATTGAAAAAGAGTGGCTCAAATATTTAATTAATGCAGTACACCACCCTATACTTAACCAGGCTTATAAATATATTGAAAGTGATAAAGAATCTGATATTATTTTAAGCATCTATGATAACTTTTCAGAAGAAGAATTTAAAAATATTGAAGAACTTTTGAAGTCTCAGGGCATGTGCCAACAAGAATATGGAAGTGATAGTCTTGTAGTTATAGAGAACTATCTAAGAGAAAAAATAGAAAAAAGTAATCTTCCTGAACTTAGTAGCTTTGTTGGTATTTGTCTTTCACCTGAATTCGTAGAGAGTGCTGCTTTTTCTATGATGATAGAAAAAATTTTAAAAGATGTGTGGATTGGCTATGCAAAAGAATTAATATCTAGTATTTCTAACTCATTCAAAAAATGTGAAGACGTTCCTGTTTTAATAAGAGATAAAGATTATCCATCTACTATAAAAGTAGAAGCAGCTAAATATATAAGTTCAATGAATGAGATATTAACATCACTTGAATCTACAAAACCTACTTTTAATCCTATTGATGACTTTAGTCTATTTCAAATTATTTTTTTACATGAAGATAGTGATTTTGGAATGCCAACTCCTGTTATTTCTAATGACAGCGAAAATATCAATGACATGCTCAAAACTTTTATAGAGTCCTTTGATAATTTCGAATATAACAAGTATGACAACAACTGCACATATATTATAAATGTTATAGATGGTATAATTTCATTTTGCAATGTTATGAAAAAATTAAATATTACAATATCTTCAGCATTTTATCCTAACACAAAAAATGAAGTTAGCTCTAACATAACTACGATTTCAGATACTGCCTATTATAATTTAGATCTCATTAAACATTCTTTAAATCCATCTTTAACTTTTAGCCTCAATGATAGATTTGAAAATAAAGAGCTATTTTGTACGCATATTGCTAATTCAATTAAAGCTATGCTTACACTAAAATTCTTTGTTAGTAGTGTTTCAAACAATTCACCAAAACATACTATTAAGTTTGATAATAATAACTTAGATCTTCTTATAAAACCAATTTATACTATTTTAAAAATATATGGAAAAGAGGAGGCTTTAATCAAACTTGATAACTTAAAGCGTCATGGTAATGTAACAAAAGAAATTTTACATGAGATTATAACTACTAATAGTGAGAATATTCCTGATAATTATTTAAAATTCCTTCTTGAGCTTACTCCTACAAACTATGCTTTATCTGGTAGTAAAGTTATCACAGACTCTATGTAACATTATTTCATAAGACAAAAAACATAAACGGTATACCCCATAAGGTTATACCGTTTTTTTATTGGAATAAACCATAGGCTATGCCTATGGTACAGGAAAGCCAAAGGCG
>CAZXLZ010000013.1:0-25402 GCA_964642045.1 uncultured Clostridiaceae bacterium | reverse complement strand
GATATGTCTTTGTTGAACATAATCTATGTTCAACAACACATTTTAACTATTTTTTAACCTTTTTTTACTAACTGAAAAACTTTTTTGATTATCCAGTAAACAAATTATTTTAATAGCTTCTAACATTTTTTGAAATGTTACTCGAAGTAACATTTTAAAAAACGCTAGCTTCTAGTTTTTAATATTTTCTTTCATTTATATGTAGTATATATTTAGAGTTTTCTTCTAAAACATATGATATATTTTTATCTTTAAGCAATATCTTTATATTTTATTTTATTCTAAGTGCCTTTTTACTACATTTTTCTTCTAAAAAAATATATGGAATCTTAAACTTTATATTTTTCATAGCTAAATTATATTATTATGCACGTATGATTTCAATATGTTTTTCTTTCGTTTTTTCTTCTATTTTTGTAGAATAAAACTATATAACAAATTTTTACAAAATACTACAAAAGAAATAAAAAACATATAGTACTTCATTTTCCTATATGTCTTTTATATACTATTTATTTAGATTTCTTACTTTCTTCATATGCTTCTTTTACCGCTTTAGCTAGCTCTGCTGAGCAAGATGTTCCTTTATTTCCACACTTTACATCTTTTAAAATTTCATATATCTCATCTACTTTTTTCCCATCAACAAGTTTAGCTACAGCTATACCATTTCCGTGGACATCCTCCATATATTTTTACATTTTTTATTATATCTCCTTCAAGTTCAAAATCAATCTGTCTACTACAAACGCCTTTTGGAACTTTTCTATATAACATTTAACTTCCCTCCTCGTTTAATCTATCTAAAGCTTCATTTTGAGTTATATAACCTTGTTTAACCATTGCATTTATAACTTCTTTTTGTCTTTCATAAACATATGTATTACCATTACTTAAAGCATATACGCTTGGTGCATTAGGTATTCCTGAAAGAAGAGTTGCCTCATAAAATGTAAGGTCAGCTGGATCTTTGTCAAAATATCCATGTGATGCATCATATATACCTATGTATCCATCACCATAATATATTACATTTATATATAGCTCTAATATTTCCTCTTTAGAAAGTATTTTTTCTAAATCATATGAGGC
Organism: uncultured Clostridiaceae bacterium; assembly: GCA_964642045.1. Classification (GTDB taxonomy): domain Bacteria; phylum Bacillota; class Clostridia; order TANB77; family CAG-465; genus RGIG5057. The sequence continues at coordinate 24,310 of CAZXLZ010000013.1, read as the reverse complement.
AAAAATCTCTGCAACTTTTCTTTCAAGCTTCTTTTCCTGCGAAAAGCATAAGTTTTTAGAAAGCTGCTGAGTTATAGAACTTCCTCCTTCTGTAAAATTCATATCTTTTATATTAATTATAACTGCTCTTAAGATAGATTTTACATCTATTGGTCCATGTTCAAAAAATCTTTTATCTTCAACTGCAACTACTGCTTTCCAATAATATTCAGGCATATCCTCTAATTTAACGTAATTATCTGCCTCTCTTATATCTTTTATCTTTTCTTCTAAGCTTTTACTTTTTATACTAACTCTGTATAGGATGTATCCACTAACTATAAAATATACAAAGATTAGTATTATTATAACAAGTAATAATTTAATAAGGCTACCTATTATCTTCTTCATAATAACTCCCCACTTTTTAAAATTATATACCTAAAAGTATATTTATGCAAGTTTGTTTATATTGTATATTAATATAACAGAAAAATATGACAAAAGTTAACAAAATTAATTTTTTTAAATAAAAAAGGAAAAAATTTAAGAAAATCTACTTTCATTTTCTTAAATCTTCTCCTACAAAATTAAAATCTCCACTTAGAATTTTTAAATGTCTTTCCGGCATAACCAACTGTACTCGATCTTCGCTCTTCTAACTCAGAATCAATCTTATTCTTTTTATCTCTAAGTACTTTAGATAATTTATAAAACTTTTCATATAAATCCCAATTTTGTTCAGATCTATGAGTATGATAACCATAATTCACATCTGTTTTTGATAAATATTCTTTCTTTGAATACCCATTAGAAATTATTCGATAAAATTCATAACATATTGGAAGATTATTTGCTAAAATAATTCTATCAGCATACGCCTCCTTTTCTTTTTCATCAGCGAGTTCATTTAACTGTTTTATAACTCTTTGTTGCAAATTTATTATCCGGCTTACCTTAAGATCATACATGAGTTTTGTAAGACTATCTTTTTCATTACCTGCCTGATAAAGTAAAATAGATAAATCCGTACCATTATAATACATAGTCCCTCCTTGAGTTCTTTTTAGGTTATAAAAATTTATGCATATAATTATATAACCTTTTTTATTTTATGTCAATACAAATTAACAACAATTTCAGTTTCTTCAACATTTAATATTGATTTTGCTTCATCTTTTATAATTTCTATATCATTATTATCTGTATATATATAATATTTGCCTTGTGCTACATTATATGTAACAAAAGTATTATATCCTTTACTTTCAAATGTGTTTTGTAAATTAATTGTATTTTCTTTTATTTTTAAGATATCATCATTTACACTAGGACTTGCAAATATGTACTGATTTTTTTCCTCTTTATCACTTGTTACCTTAATTACTTCTCCGTTATTTGTAGATACATACACAGTCTTTCCTAAATTTTTTTCTCTTTCTGAATTGTATTCATAATTTACATATCCAACTATAATTAACATACATAAAGCTGATCCTATTACTGCAGAACCCTTCTTAAAAATATTCAATTTATCACTTCCTTATTAAATATTTGAACTTTATACGCAGGTATATTCATTACACTTGATACAGCAGTAGATACTTCAGATTTTACATTTGGGTTTTCAAATCCTTCCGCAACTATTATTATTCCTTCTATTTCAGGAGAAAGAGTTTTTTCTATAACTATCTCTTTTTTTGATGATTCTTCGTTATATATAACCTCTTTATTTTCTGTATAAAGTGGGACTATAGTTCCACCGTCTTTGTAAGTTATAAGACAAGATACATTACTTATTCCTTCTATCTTAGAAATAATTGATGCTAACCTTTGCTCTAGCTCATCTGAAGTATATATGTATTTTTTTTCTTCTTCTTTTTTACTTTCTGCTATAGTACCAGTTTCATCCTTTTTCTTATCTTCTCCATTAAATATATATGAACTTGCAATTAAAATAACAACTGCTGCAAGCAAAATATATATAATTTTTTCCTTATTTTTATCCTTTGTTATATTTTTTAAAGTTTCTAAACCTTTTCCCATATAATTAATCCAGCTCCTCTACAACTATATTTTCTCTTTTTATATTAAAATAAGTATATACATATTTTAATATATCGCTACCTGTTTTAAATTCTTCTTTCCCATATTCTTTGATGGTTATTTTCACTTCATTTACATTATAATTATCATCTATTTTAATTTCTATATTATCTAAAACTACACCTTTTGATACTATATCTTCCCACATAGTTCTTTTTAAATTATTCATGTACTCATTCTTAACCATACCTATTTGATAATTTATATATTCTTCATTATTTATTATATTTTCGCTTGCCTTACTTTTTGAACTCTCACTAACTGTTGCTATAGCCATAACAGCTTCATTTGCTACATTTTCATAATCATCTTTAGATAAAATAGGTGATATTATTGTAATAACTGTAACTATCCCAATTATTACATATATGTATTTTTTTATATTACCTTTAGGTAAGGCCAGCTCTACAATAGAAGTAAAAATACCGAGACACAAAAGTGAATTTATCCATTCTTTTATTCCATTTATCATAAAAGTTTTTTCCTTTCTTTATTTTACTATACTTGAAGCAAGATTTAATATAATAGCAATTGATATTATAAATATGAGTGAATTTGCAATAAGCACTCCACATAAAGTTTTATATACATCTGAAAAATCCGAAAGTATTTTTACTACCTTGCCATCAGCATCAATTATCTCACTTAAAATACTTATTATACTATATATAGTAGATGCAACTATTAATTTAACAACTGGCATAAATGCAATAAGTACTATTGCTATTATACCTATAACTCCTCCTGTTTTCGTTATTACTTTACTTGCTCCAACAACCGTTTCAAAGCTATCTGAAAAAAATTTACCAACAACTGGAACAAAATTTGATACAGCTGCAGTTGTAGTTTTGACAGCAAGTGAATCCACATCTTTAGTTATAGTTGTTTCTAAAGATAATATTGCTATAAATACAGTAAGAAGAACCCCAAGTATCCATATTGATGTTTTTCTAAAAAAAGACCCAATTCTTGAAATACCATTTTTTTCATTTATACTTCCTATTACTGAAAAAGTTATACTTATTACTATAATTGGCACTATAACATTTGATATAAGAAAGCTTACAAATGATGAGCAAAAAAGGACAAGAGGCTGAACGATTCCAATTGTTGTTATAGCTCCATTTACAATTAAAAGACCAAATAAGAAAGGTGCTATAATCTGAACTGCTCCATTTATTGTATTTACTGCAGTTTTAAAAACTTCGAGCATATTTATAAAATTGGCAATAACAATTACATTTAGGCTTATAAAACACACTATATTGGTAAGTTTTATTACCTCACTTTGCTTTTCTATTGTTAGGCTCTTTATAACCGAAGATATTATAACAAAGATAATTATTATTAAAGAAGATGAAAAAGTTATTCTTATCTGTTTAAAAAAAGCAGCAAAAATTATTTCAAATACATTGTCATATGAGATTCCCTTTCCTTCTTTTAAATCATTAGCCATTTTTGTCATATCTATATTTATTCCGCTCTCATTAGCAAAAGTTTTTAACTCATTTAAATAGCTATCATAAGCATTAGATACACTATTTTCTTCTACTGCTTGTACATTATAGCTTAAAAAAAATAATGTGAGAATAAATATCATTATTTTTATAATTATATTTTTAATCATAGTAGCACCATCATATCTGAAAGCAAACTTAAAAGAGAGGTTATAACAGGTATAGATATTGATATTATAATAACCTTACCTGCTATTTCAATCTTTTCTGCCAAGGCACTTTCTTTACTATCTATGCACATACTTTTAGCGATTTCTATCATATATGCAATTGCAGTTACCTTTAAAATTACTATAAAAAATTCCTTATTAAGTCCTGATTTTTCAGCTAGAGAATTTAGTAGATTTACAATTTCATCTAACTTATTTACAGCAAACATAATTATAAATATACCTGATACAAGACTTAAAATTATTGCTATATCTTTTCTATTTTCTCTAACTACTATTATTAATATAAGGGAAAGTATTGTAAATCCAATTACCTTAAAAATATCCATATTTTAAAACCCAAATGCAGCTTTTACTGCTGTAAATAGACTACTTATTTGACTTATGACCATCATAAGAACTATTATAAGTCCTGTAATTGTAACAATCATAGCCTGCTCTTCTCTTCCAGATTTACTAAGCACCTGATTTAATATTGATACAATAATACCTATCCCTGCTATTTTAAATAATAATTCTACTTCCATATATTTACCTCTTTATTTTATACAAATATAACCACAATCATAATGCCACATAATGCACCTATTGTCCTATATAGCCTAGAACTTCTATTTTTTATGTTTGTAGCCTCATTTATTTGATTTTCTATATTTTTTATAGTATTTTCAATAATATTTATTTGTCCCTCAACGCTCGTCATTCCAAGATTCTTAAGTGCCCCTATTATTAAAACTTTATCATAACTTTCAAGTTCAGATATTTCACTTATATTCTTAGATATACTATTTTCAACCATTAAAGTTCTACCATCATCTAGCATATCTTGTACAATAGCACCAATTGCTTCTTTAAGTTTTGTTTTAAGCGGAATTCTTGATACTTCATATGCATTAGGAAGCATTGTTAGCATATATTTTATTTCATTTTTTACGCTATTTAGAAATGTTATAAATTCTCTTAATATATATTCTCTATCGCTAAGCTTTTTTGCTTTACCTATTCCAAGCATTGTACATGCTACTATTATAACAGCGCTAGAAATGATTTTTGTAATATTCATAAATTACTTACACCACCTCTTCTATTTTCTCTTGAGACTTAGAAAATCTATGTACTTTCTCTACTGTTCCTATACCATTTTTATTTGAAAGTACAATAATAACATCAAAAAATCCTTGCTCTATAATGTCACCCATATCCTCTTTTGATAGCACATCATCAAAATCTTTTCCATGAATTGTAAATATGCACCTTACTCCAGAGGTCATAGCATATTTTATTGCATCTATATCTTCTTTAGAACCAATTTCATCTGTTACTATTACTTTCAGTCCCATACTCCTAACAATCATTTCCATACCTTTTGCTTTAGATATATTACTTATTACATCTGTTCTCATCCCTATATCAAGCATTGCATCTCCAAAAAAACATGAGGCAATTTCAGACCTTTCATCTACTATTCCAACATTTACTCCTCTAAACCCTAATTCATATACTCCATCTGATAGATATCTTGCTATATCTCTTAGCATTGTTGTTTTTCCCATACCAGGAGGTGAAACAATAAGGGTATTGTTAATGTTATTATCTTTAACAATATATGGCATAACTTTTCTTGCTACGCCAACCTTCTGACGAGCAACCCTTATATTCATACTATTTATATTCTTTATACTTATAACTTTTCCCTCTTCATATACAACTTCTCCACATATGCCTATTCTATGACCACCATTCATTGTTACAAATCCTTGTTTTATATCTTTTTCAATAGCATATATAGAATTTTTAGATATAGATGCAAGAATTAAATTAAAATCTTCTTTTTTCATTACATAATTTATAACTTTCTCAGCATCTGACTCATAAACAATAGCAGCCCTATTATTTCTAAGTCTAAGCTCAGTAATTTTGTCTAAATTACAAGTATTTTCTATAGACTCTTTTAATTTAATTGGTATAACCTTTAATATTTCTTCCATATAAACCCCTCTTATTCTTATTATACGTTTATATGTTATAACTAAATAAAAATATATTTTGTCTAATTATATTGCTACTTCTTAAAACTTTTGACGAAAAAAAACATGTAAGAAAAACTTACATGTTTTACATATTAATTATTTTTTAACCATTTTCCCGCATAACTTTTATTTCAGAACTACTCAATTTCCAATATTCCATCCCCATTTTTATCCACCAATTTGACTTTTGAGTCCAGACAAACTACAGGACGAAGCCCGATAGAGGGGCTGTCATAGTAGTTAAAGCCTACATCACTTTCGTGATTAACGATCATCACGTGATCACTGTTAGCTAAAGAAAAGGAGCCCAGCCAAATACCATAGGCTTTATCTTCCGATGCTCTTACATATAAATCATACTTATTTGCACTACTTGGTATATTTACATAACAGTTATAACTTGTTTCACTTGCAAATTTTAAACCATATCCTTCTGCAATTGATATATAACCTCCGTATTCTTCGTTTGCTTCTGCGTAATAATGCACCTCTATTTTATCGTTATTTTTTCCATTGTATGACTTTATAAACTGTTCTAGTGTTGGCGCTCCTACTACGCTTGTTGCTTTTCCTGCTGTATCTTTAAAGTCTTCATAATATGCTGTATTACTTAGTCTATCTACTAAATCTTGTCTATTTACGCTTGAATATACACAGTAATCTTTGAGATTATTAGTTGTATCTGTTGACTTTGTAAGTCCTGTATCTTCTAAATAACTATTTGGTATATAATCTTCAGCTATAAGGTAAATTTGTGTATCATCTGCATAGAATATTCTCCATTTTACATCACATCCATTTTTTGGTGTATATTCTACATACTCTCCATAATATGTACTTGGATCATTCTTTACATCTAATGCTGATATTCCACCTACTTCCCACTGTGCATATAGTGTAAGTTCTGCATTATCTACGTATTCATCTCCAACATTATATGTAATTCCCGTTCCGTCTGCTTCTGTATTCCAATTCTTAAAGCCATATCCTTCCCTTTTAGATGTATTTGAAAGTATTATATATTTTACATCATGTATTTTAGAGCTTTCAATATATTCCTCTGTTCCATCATTTTTATAGTATTTAATAACATATGTCTGTGCATTAAATACATTATCTCCAACAGCTTCTAGTGCCCAGCTATATTGTTCATTTGATAACTTACTATTTGATACTGCTTCATTTGCTTTTGTTACATCTATAGCTAGCTTTCCTCCCGATACTACTAATATGTCAGTATAAAGTGTACTACCTACCTTTTTATTTTTTATACTTGGTATGTATTTTATTATCTCTTCTTCATTTAATAAATTTATATTTTTTACATCATACATATCATTTTCTTTAGTATATCCTTTTGATATAGATATAGTAAGTTCTGAACTAAAGCTATCTATATCTGAAAATATTTTTGCCTTAGTAGAACTTTTTATCGGATTATTACCAGATAAATTTAAAATTACTGATCCTGCTAAGATTATAATAATTACTATTATTATAACTAACGTTATTAAACTTATTCCTTGTTTTTTCATATATCCTCCTAAAATTCTTATTGTATAAAGCTTTAATTGCATTTAATCAAACACTCCTACACTTCATATTCTCAAGTATATATTAAAAATAAAAAAAACTCAAGTGACATAATTAAATTCACTTAAGTTTTTAATATATATTATGTTAAAATATTAAAAAATTCTCAAATTATATATATACTATACAAATTCCTATTTTAAAATTTGCACAATTATTAATATACTAAAAATAGTTATATGGCAAATTCATTTAAGAGCAATTGTGAACTATAGTTCTTAATCTTAAATTCTAATTTTTATTCAATTTCCCATATTCCATCCCCATTTGTATCTACTAATTTGACATCAGGTTTTAGAGTTACTATTGGACAAAGTGACCTGCCACCACTTGAACCAGTATAAGCGTAGTTTATGTAGCCAGCAGCGCAACTCGTGCCTACCAATCCGTCAGCTCCATTAGCAGAATAGGAAGCCAAAAAGTATCCATACGTAGAGTTACCTTCAATATTTTTCATGTACAAATCATACTTATTTGCTGTAGTTGGTATTTTCAAATCATGGTTATACTTTGTTGCACTTGAAAGTTTTACTGCATATCCTTCTGAACTTGATGTATAGCCTCCATATGTTTTATTTGCAGCTGTATAATAATAAGATTCTATTTTATTATCTTCATTTACTGCGTTATATGACTCAATAAATTGCTCTAATGTTGGAACTCCAACTACACTCATTGCTTTTCCTGCTTCATCTTTAAACTCCTCATAATATTCTGTATTAGTCAGTATATTTCTTAATTCTTTTCTATCTGCATTTATTGAATATACACAATAAGGACCATTGTTTTTAAGTCTTGCTACTGTTATGTAACTATTTGGTACAAAATCTGCTGCCATTAAATATATGTTTGTATCATCTGCATAGAATATTCTCCATTTTACATCACATCCATTTTGTGGTATATATTCTACATAATCTCCATAATATGCTTCTGCGTTATTTTTCACATCCAATACTGATATTTCTTTTAATTCCCACTGTGCATATAGTATAAGCTCTTCGTTACCTACGTATTCATCTCCAACGTTATATGTAATTCCTGTTCCATCTGGTGCTGTATTCCAATTTCTAAACCTATATTTTTCTCTTTCTAATGTATTTGAAAGTATGCTATATTTTGCATCATGTACTTTTGAGCTTTCTACATGTTCTTCTGTCCCATCATTTTTATAGTATTTAATCACATATGTCTGCGCATTAAATACATTATATCCTAAAGCTTCCAGTACCCATTCATATTGCTCCTGAGTTAATTTTTTATTTGCTATAGCTTCATTTGATTTTGTTACATTTACAGCTAGTCTTCCATCTAATACTACTAGTATATCAGTATAAAGTGTACTACCTACCTTTTTATTTTTCATACTTGGTATATATTTTAGTATTTCTTCCTCATTTAATAAATTTATATTTTTTATATCATTATTTTTGATATAATCATGTGATATAGATAATGTAAGTTCTGAACTAAAGCTATCTATATCTAAAAAGACTTTAGCTTTAGTACTACTTTTTATTGGATTATCACCAGATAAATTTAAAATTACTGCTCCTGCTAGTATAATAATAATTACAATTGTTACAACTAATGTTATCAAACTTATTCCTTGTTTTTTCATATATCCTCCTAAAATTCTTATTGTATAAAGCTTTTATTGCATCTAAGAAAATAAAACTACACTTTATCTTTTCAAGTATATATAAAAACTCAAGTGACATAATTAAATTCATTTGAGTTTTTCTTTATTTTTATTATTTATTATATTTCATCTACTATTTTAAAATCATATATATTTGCAAAATCAGTAGTAGATTTCGCCTCTAATTTCTTTTTTTCACCAGCATTAATTTGTGGTATATATGCTGCCATATCGCCTAACACATTACCACTTTTATCTAAGAACTGAACACGTACTACTTTTCCTTCTACTCTTTCAGATGTATTTGCACTTACCATAGCTGTAAGTTTTCCAAGACCATTTACAGATTCAATAGAGATATCAGATAATGTATATATACCATATCTTTTATCATCTTTTAAGGCTTTACTTACATTAGTTTTAACATCTCCATTTTTCTTGACATTTTCACTACCTTCAATAGCTGATCCTGTTATATCCCCATCACTAGACGCAGATCCACCTTGCCCTTTTCCTTTACTTACATTTACTACTATAACAACAATCACTAATATAACAGCTGCAAGTATTAACAACGATAATATTACTTTAGTATTGACACTTCCATCCTTTTTTTCTTTTTTCATATAATTTCCTCCAATATATTTTAAATTATTATTTGTAGTTTACTATAAATTAAAATTTATTTCAATAAATCTATATTAATTTTTTACAAAAGTAGGTTCTTTTCTTGTCATATCTATTGTTCCAGATTGACCTTCTACATCTTTTATTATAAGCTTAACTAGAGCAAAGTTATAATCAGATACATCTTTTCTTGCCTCAAAAACTATCTCAACTTTACTATTTACATATATTTTCATATACTCATTTACAAAAGTTACCCTAGTAATACTGCATCCTTCCAAATAACTATTTAATGTATCATAAAATTTTTCAAAATTATTAAGTTTCTTTATATCAATATCATTAATTTTTTCCCCAAGAACCACACTACTATCAAAAGTTATACCACTTACCAAAATTTCATTTTCCCAAGATGAACTATCCTGTACTTTATCTAGTATATTACCAGATCTATCTAAAATGTAATAATTAGAATCATCTTTATTAAATGTATAATACCTATTTTCTCTTTCTATTACATTAATTTTTAGTGTACTTGGAAATTTATATTTAAACTTCAATGTTTCTATGTACGGATAATCATTTTTTATACTATTTTTATTTGATTTAAAAAGAGTAATAAATATATTTTGTCCAACATTTAAATTAACTGATTTTGATATATCCTCTACTAAATATTTATCGCTTCCATAAAGCTGAATACCTGTCAAATTAAATATAGGTAGTGTAAGCATAAGTATAGCACATACAATAATTATAACAAAAATTATAATAATGCTAGTCCAAAAAATAACTAAAGCTTTATTTTCTTTTTTTCGTTTCTTTTTTTTTCTAACACTTGCGCTTTCTTCATCAATTATTTTCTTTACTCTTTTAAATTCTTCCATAGTAGCCTTAGAACTTTTAGGATTTATGTAATTTCCATACATATCCCTATTTTCATCGTATTTATCTTTTTTATTAAAATCTATTACTACATAATCCTTATCGTCTATTTTATTTGTATTTTTTTTAGAGCTTCTATTTTGTGAATTTATATTTTTTCCATTCATAAAAAGCCCCCTACTTTACATATGAATCTTTAAATGTTTTAATTTCATTTAAAATTCTGTCATTTACGTTTATATTTTGAATCTTATCATACGAACTTATACTTCTTTTAGAAATTATAGAAGTAAGCATTTCTACAGTCTTAGAAAGCAGTCTATCTTCTGTCAAATCTTTTTGCTCTAATATGCTAGCTGCTCCAATATTTTCTAAAACTTTAGCGTTATAATACTGATGATTTTCAGCTGCTGTTGGAAGAGGTATTAATATTGCTGGAACTTTTACTGTTTCAAGTTCAGTAATAGTCATAGCGCCTCCCCTAGTTATACAAAGATCTGCTATTTTATATGCTTTTGCCATATCATATATAAACTTTTCTACCTTTATATATTTAGACATATCTATTTTTTCTTCTTGCTTTATTTTATTTATTTTTTCTATTACTTCATCATAGTTATTCTTACCAGTTGCAAGTAAAAATAATATATCATCATTCTGTTTTTTGGCAATATTAATTATATAATCATTAAGATATTTTGCTCCTTGACTACCAAATGTAACAAAGACAACTTTCTTATCTTTTTCTATGTTAAATTCTTTTTTACATTCATCTTTATCAAGCATATCAAATTTTTGTTTATCTACCCCTGCAATATTTCCTGTTACAACAAGGTTTTTAGCATTTTTTAATCTTACTTTTGCATCTTCAAAACCAAGCATTACTTTATATGCCTTTTTAGCTGTGAGCTTTACACTAAGTCCTGGAAAAGCATTACTTTCATGAAGCATATATGGCACTTTTAATGAGGATGCAGCCCTCATAACTGTAACACATATATATCCACCAGTACCAATAACTAGGTCTGGCTTAAATTCTTTCATTATATTTTTAGCATCCTCTATTCCTTTTAAAGCATTACTTATAGCCTTAAAATTTTTTAATGTAAGCTGTCTAATTAATTTTCCTGTTCTAACACTTTTTATATCATACCCAGCTTTTCTAACTAATTCATTTTCCATTCCATTTTCTGTACCAATGAATAAAATATTTGAATCAGGATATTTATCTTTTATTAGGTTTGCAATAGCTACTGCTGGAGTTATATGCCCTCCAGTTCCTGCACAAGTTACAATTACTCTCATTTTTCCTCCTAAAATACTCTAATTACCCCTTGAAATATTAAGCAAAATTCCCATAGAAGCAAGATTTATTAAAAGTGCTGTTCCACCATAACTAAAGAATGGAAGTGGCATACCAGTAACTGGGATTATACAAGTTACAACACAGATATTTACAACTATTTGAAAGGCAAATACAGACATTATTCCTGTGGCTACAAGCATACCAAAGAAATCTTTGCATTTTATAGCTATAGAAAAACCTATGACTATGAAAGCTGCAAAAAGAGAAACCACCACTGTTGAACCTAAAAAGCCAAGTTCTTCTGCAAGTATAGAGAATATAAAGTCATTTTGAGCTTCAGGAAGCCATAAGTATTTTTGTCTACTTTGACCAAGACCAAGACCAAATACTCCCCCTGTACCTATTGCATATTTACTTTGAGTTGCTTGCCAGTTAGTACCTTGTATATCTTCATCACCATTTAAAGCTGAAAGTATTCTATTTCTTCTAAATTCAGATGAAAACATCCATACACCTAATACTAAAGCTGCAATTAAACCAATCGCTATAAGTGTCCTAAGCTTTACAATTCCACTACTCCAGATAACAGAAACAACCGCAATCATCATAACAAGTGTTCCACTTAAGTGGTTTTGCATATACATTATTCCCATGACTAAAATTAACATAAGTACTATAGGGCCATATAATCTTATTAAGTTTGATTTTGCATTCTTTTTATAATTATTTACAATACAAGCACTAGATGCAATAACTATAAGTATCTTCATTACCTCCGAAGGCTGCATAGTAGTAAATCCAAGGTTTATCCATCTTCTAGCACCATTTACACTAACGCCAATACCTGGCACGAATACTGCAAGCATAAGAAGAATACCTGCTGAGTAACCTAAATATGCAAACTTTTTATATATATTATAATCTATTCTTGAAACAAAAAGCATTATAGCAATACCAGCTGCTGCAAATATAAGCTGTCTTTTAAGATAATATAGACTATCTGACCAATCATGAAGGGCAGAATAAGAACTAGCAGATGCTAGCGTTATAAGCCCAAAGCACATAAGTATACATATAATTAAAAACATTGGATAACTAAACGGCTTTAGTTTTTCTTTCATATTCTCCCCCTAAAATCTACAAATTAAATAAAGTAAGCAGCTACGCAAGCTATAAACGTAATAACCCAAAATAGACTTACTACAGATGTTTCTTTCATTCCTGAAAGTTCTAAATGATGATGAAAAGGTGCCATTTTAAATAGCCTTTTTCCTTTTGTCATTTTAAAGTATGTAACCTGAAGCATAACAGATAATGTATTAATTATAGGTATAATTGCAACTATTATAAGATATAGTGGCATTTCAAGTATAAGTGCTATCGCTGCAACCGCACCTCCTAGTGCTAGTGACCCAGTATCTCCCATAAATACTTTTGCTGGATGAGAGTTAAAAAGTAAAAATGCAAGACATGTTCCAACTGTTGCTACACCTAAAGTCACCATTTCATTATTTCCCATTTTATACGCCATAAGTGTGAAAAATGTCATTATAATGGCAACAACCCCAGAAGCTAAGCCATCTAATCCATCTGTTAAATTTACAGCATTACTTGTACCTAAAAGTACAAACATAGCAAAAACTGCAAATACCGGAACAGATAAATATATAGGCTCTGAAAGCACAGGAAGTATAGTATATGTTGATAGTTTAAATACATATAAATACAATGCTACAAATGCTGCTGAAAATACAAAAAGTCCAAACATCTTTAATTTTGGAGAAAGTCCATCTGGTGACTTTAGTACTAGCTTTTTATAATCATCTATAAAACCAACTATACCAAAACCAAGTATTGGAACAAGACTTAAAAATAGTACTTTGCTTGTTATACCATTTACTATGATTATGATACTTAGAACTATTATCATCATAATTCCACCCATTATAGGTGTACCACTTTTACTTAAGTGGCTCTCAGGACCATCTTGCCTTACTGTTTGACCTATCTTGTGTTTCTTTAGTATAGGTACAATTATTATTCCTACTATTATAGTTCCAACAATAGAAATAATTAAATTTAGTATTTGTGCTTTCATATTTTTTATCTCTCCTAACTTCTTTTAAGATTTAGACTACTTCATTTGGAGTTAAATCCTTTTCTGGAAACTCTGAGGCAAGAGTCTTAACAACTTCTCTATCATCAAAATGTATTTTCTTTTTATTCTTTAATATTTGATATGTTTCATGACCTTTTCCAGCTATAATTACTATATCATTTTTCCACGCTATTCTCATAGCAAATTTAATTGCCTCTTTCCTATTTTCTATCTTAGTTAAAAGTCCGTTTGATAATTTAACTCCCTTTTCTATTTCATTCATTATTTTCTTTGGATCTTCATCTCTTGGGTTATCTGTTGTTATAACTGTAAAATTAGCATATTTTCCAGATATTTTCCCCATTTCTTCTCTTTTAGTTTCATCTCTATTTCCACCACATCCAAATACACATATTACTCTTCCTTTAGCATATTTTTTTGTACTAGTTAAAATTGCTTCTAAACTAGATGGTGTGTGTGCATAATCCACAACTACTGTAAAGTTTTTGCCTATATCTACTACTTCACTTCTACCTGGAACTTTTAGCTCCATAAGTGCAGGAAGTATTGAGTCCATCTGACATCCAAGCATACTACATACACCTATTGCAGCTAGTGCATTATATGCAGTAAACCTTCCTGGAATATTTACTCTTATTGTTTCAAGCATCTTATTTATATACATCTTAAACTCAGTATATCCACCTAAAGTTCTTACATCAGAAGAGGTAATATTTACCTCATTATCAAGACCAAACTTTGCAACTTTACATGTAAGTCCTTTTATAAGCTGAGGTGTATATATATCATCACCATTTACTAAAGCATAATCTGTCATCATGAATAATTTTTTCTTCGCATTTAAGTAATTTTCCATTGTCTCATGAAAATCTAAATGTTCATGAGAAAGATTAGTAAATATTGCTATTATGAAATGCAAGCCATAGACTCTGTAAAGTTCTAGTGCGTGTGAGCTTACCTCCATAACTACATATTCTATACCACCATCTACCATATCTTTTAAAAGTTTGTTTAATTCTAAAGACTCTGGTGATGTCCTTTCCGACTCTATTACAACATCATTATAGCTTGTGCATATAGTTCCAATCATTCCTATTTTCTTACCAGCTTTAAGCATTATATCTCTTATCATATATGCTGTTGTAGTTTTTCCTTTTGTACCAGTAATACCTATTAATTTTAGCTGTTTTGCTGGATTTCCATAATATTTACTTGATATTTCAGCTAAAGCAATTCTTGTGTTTTCTACAATAACTAATGTTACTTTATCTAAAAAGTCTTCTATTTTTTTCTTTACATCTTTCTCATTTTTCTCTTCTATAACTACAGCTACAGCACCATTTTCTATAGCTTCTTTTATATAATCATTTCCATCTTTTTCGTATCCATTTATTGCAACAAATACATCTTCTTTTGATATTTTAGTAGAATCATATTCTATTTTTGAGATATTTATATCATCTTTTCCTTCTACTTTTTTCTTTTCTATATCCTCTATTAAATATTGTAATATCATTTATATTCCCCCTATAATAACAATTATAACTTAGTATATATAATAATATATACTTTAAATATTAAACTAATAGACTTCTATGATAAAAAGAATTCTATCACAAAAAATATTCTTTTTCAAGGCATCTAATGCTTACTTATGGAAGCTCTAACGTATCTACACATCTAACAGTTACAATAGAGCCTTTTTGTATACTTTCATTTGGTGATGGATCCTGAGTTAAAACATATCCGTTACCAATTATTCTTAAATTAAGCCCCGCTTTTTTCATTTGAGATATAGCCACGCTAGTAGTCATTCCTCTTACATCTGGAACTACAGTGTCAGCCTTTTCTTCTTCCAAAGTCTTATATACTCTAACAGTAGATCCCTCAGCTAAACTTGCACCTGCTTTTGGTATTTGATCTTTTATTATACTTTCATCATCAAAATCATAATCTGCTGCTATTAACATACCACTATCCTCGAGTGCCTGCTTTGCTTCACTATATTTCATATTTGTAAGATTTGGAACTATTTTTTCTGAAACTGCATTTGTATCATCTATTGTATATTCTGGTTTAATATCTAGATAACTTAATACTTCTTCTATTATTGCTGCAACTACCGGTCCGCAAACTGTACTACCTTGATGTCCTGCAGGTCCTTTGGGATCCATTATATTACATACAACAACCACTTCAGGATTATTAACAGGAGCAATACCTGCAAATCCACCCATATATGTTGAACCTGCTCCTCTTCCGATTTCTGCTGTTGCAGTTTTTCCAGCCACTCTATATCCTGAAATTCTAGCTGCTTTTCCTGTACCTGTTTTTACAGTATCTTCAAGAGCACTAAGAACATTGGCTGCTGTTGATTCTGACATTATTTGTTTTACTATCTTAGACTCTGTTTTTTGTAAATAGCTTCCATCTTGTGATCTTATTTCTTTAACTACATAAGGTGTAACTAAGTATCCTCCATTTGCAACAGCGCAGTAGTTTACTGCTGTTTGAAGCGTAGTTATCTGGATTGTTTGACCAAAAGATGTTGTTGCAAGGTCAACAGTTGTCATAGTTTTAGGATCATGCATTATACCTGACTGCTCACCTGGAAGATCTATACCAGTTTTTCCATATAGATTAAAAGCCTCTAAATATTTACAATATTTTTCTACTCCTATCTTGCTACTAGCTTGCATAAATACAGGGTTACATGAATTCATTATTCCTTCACGAAGTGACTCAGAACCATGAGCATTATAATATCTCCAACATTTTATATTCCAGCTATCTACTTTCATTATACCTGCGCAGTAGAAATTCTTAGTATCAATATCTGTTACTCCTTCTTCTAAAGCAGCACTAGCCGTTACTATCTTAAATGATGATCCAGGCTCTGCAGTATCAGATATTACTTTATTTCTCCACATAGCATAAAGATATTTTGACCTTTCTTCTGCTGAGAATGTATCCCACATTGCTTCAAGTTCTGTATCGTTAATTTTAAAAGGATCGTTTGGATCAAAAGTTGGTGCACTAGCAATGGCTAAAACTTCTCCAGTAGTTGGTCTCATAACAACTATATTAACATACTGAGCCACATTTTCTTCGTATGCTTTCTTCAAATATTTTTCAACAATACTTTGAATAGTTGCATCTACAGTTAAAACTAAATCCATTCCATCTTGTGCTTCTACATATTGCTCATTTGTATATGGTGTTTCATTTCCTCTTCCATCAAAGCTTCCAACTATTTTTCCTGGAACTCCAGAAAGTTCATCATCATAATATGCTTCAAGTCCAGCTAAGCCTTGATTATCTGTTCCTGTAAATCCTAAAGTATGTGATAAAATTGTCCCATAAGGATATACCCTTGTTACATCTTCATCTATCTTTACACCTTTTACATCATCTTTGGCTATATATTCTAAAAGCTTCTTTGATATCTCATCTGATACATTTGTTGCTAAAATTTCTGAAGATGATCTTTTATTAACTTTATTCATTACCTTATCTAAATCCATTTCCAAGATTTCTGAAAGCTTATTTCCTACTTCTTCTTTATTATCTATTGCTGTTGGATAAAGAATTACTTTAGACATAGATACACTTTGTGCAAAGACTTTAGTTCCAGTACTATCATATATCGTTCCTCGTTTTGCCTCAACCTCACGTTCTTTTGTCTGCTGAGAATAAGCAAGTTCTTTAAAATAATCTGTTTTTATAATCTGTATATATACTAGTTTAGCTATAATTGCTAAAAATAATATTAAAAATAATATAAGTATAACTAGAATTCTTCTTTTATTTGCAACTCTAACAAATGACATATAATTTTTAGGTCACCTCCATTATATACAAAAAACTAACTAAAGTAAGAGGCAAAAAGTATTATTACATATTACTCAAAACTTACTTTAGTTATTACTTAATATTAAAAAATTTTTTTATACTATCTAGCACTCTGTTTGCATCATTATTACTACCTACCACATCTACTTTTTCTACAGTAGATGTATCTACATATATTATTTGATTTTTATCTGGTTTTTGCATACCTAATTTTTGCTTAGCATAAGCTTCTATATAGCTTAAATTTTGACCTTGTTCTATATTCATCATAGCAAGAGATAAATCAGAAGTGACATCAGCTAGCTCAGATTTTAATTTTATAACCTTAAGATTTGCTTCACTTATCATATTGGACCTATATATAATAATCATAAATGCAGAAAATACAGTAAGTACAGAAAGTATTAAAGATACTTTACTTTTTAAAGTCATCTCTACTTTTTTTTGGCTTTGCTTTACTGACCTTTTTACTACTCTTTGTTTTTCTTCTTGTTCTTCATAATATAGTTTTCTTGCAGCAGTTCCTGCTACATAATCAAGTCCATATGGTTTCACTTCTTCTTACTCACCCCTTACTTTTTCTCAAAAACTCTAAGTTTTGCGCTTCTTGCTCTTGGATTTCTCAAAAGTTCTTCTTCATTTGATATAACTGCTTTTTTAGTTATTATTTTTCCATGTGAAACATACCCACATACACACACTGGAAAAGAGCTAGGACACGTGCATATTCCCTCTAATTCTTCAAAAGTATGTTTTACAATCCTATCTTCTAATGAGTGGAATGTTATAATTAAAAGTCTTCCTCCCTCATTTAATGCATCTGCTGAATCTATTATCATCTCTTTTAAATTTCCAAGTTCATTATTAACTTCAATTCTTATTGCTTGAAATACTCTTTTGGCTGGATGTTTATTTTCATCAAATAATGCCCTTTTTGGAACAGCGCTTTTTATTATATTTACAAGCTCATAAGTTGTATTTATATTTTTTTCTTTTCTTATTTCACATATTTTATTTGCTATAGCTTTAGAATATCTTTCCTCTCCATAATCTTTAAAGATACTTGCAAGCTTACTTTCACTATATGTATTTACTACGTCATAAGCTGAAAGTTTATCTTCTCTATTCATTCTCATATCAAGTAAGCTATCTTTCATATAACTAAATCCTCTTGACGCCTCATCAAGCTGATATGACGAAACTCCTAAATCCATTAATATTCCATCTACTTTTTCTATATTAAGCTCTTTTAGTATTTCTTTTATATCGTCATGATTACCATGATATAATATTTTATTTTCAAATTTTTCTAATTTTCGGCTAGCTGCTTTAAGTGCATCTTTATCTCTATCAATTCCAATTAATAGTCCCTGTTTTTCATCTAAATTTTCAAGTATATGGAAAGAATGCCCAGCACCACCTAAGGTACCATCGACATAAATTCCATTTTTCTTGATATTTAAACTTTGTAAACATTCTTCTAACAGGACTGGCTCATGTTTAAATTCCATCTTTTCTCCTAACTATATTATTTTATATAGTTATCTTTTGTACATTAAAGCTTTGTCTTTTGTATATTATATTTTTTATCCTTTGTTTATTTTAATTTTTATCTTTTGTTTTTTTCATACTTATCATTTGTATATTTTAAATTTTTCTTTTGTAATCTATTTTAAATGCCAAGGTTTGACATCTGAATAGCAATTTCATCTACGTCCATATTATCAGAGCTTGTGTACTCTTCCCATTTAGCTTTATCCCATATTTCAACCCTTGATGATACACCAATTATTACAACATCTTTTGTAATAGATGCATAATCTAAAAGGTTTTGTGGAATATTTATTCTACCTTGTTTATCTAGTTCGCATTCTGTTGCACCAGCTAAAAAGAAACGACTAAATGAACGTGCATCCTTATTTGTCATAGGAAGTGATCTTACTTTTTCTTCAAATGAACTCCATTCATTTTTAGAGAAAATAAACAGTGAATTATCAAAACCTTTTGTAACAATGAAATTAGTACCTAAGTCTTCTCTAAACTTAGATGGTACTATAACTCTTCCTTTAGCATCAACTGTATGATTATATTCTCCAAGAAGCATTCCACTGTCACCCACTTTCCACCACTTTTAACCACTTGATACTATTTTAGTATAAAAAAAATACATTTTCAAGACATTTTATAAAAAAAGTTAAAATTTTTATAATTTTTTTATTAATATCTTCAAAACATAATATTTAACATTTTGCTATATTACTTTATATAATATTTATAAGAAGCATTGTATTTGTATATATTTTTTTGTATAATATAGTTTGAATAGTTATAAGGATGTGGTTATATATGAACGAAATTACTGAGGAATTTGATATTAAAGAACATGTACATGGGAGTTCTGTAAAAAAAATACATATGATAGGAATTTGTGGAGTTAGCATGAGTGCTATTGCCTTAGTCTTAAAAAAAGCAGGATATATAGTAACAGGATCTGATCAATCAGGATCAGATATGTATGATATTTTAACTAAAAATGATATTCCTGTATTTATTGGTGCAAATGCTGAACTTGTAAAGGATGCCGATGTTGTTGTATATACATCTGCTATAAATCAGCATGATGTTGAATTTGTAAGAGCTAAATCTTTAGGAATACCTACATATGAACGTGCTAAATTTTTAGGAATGTTACTTAAACTTTATGAAAAGCCAATATGTATTTGTGGTACACATGGAAAGACTACCACTACATCTATGACTTCTGCAATATTTATTGATGCTGGGCTTGATCCAAATGTTCAAGTTGGTGGAAAATTTAAGAAACTTAATGATCTAAATTACTTAATAGGAGATTCTGAATATTTTGTACTTGAATCTTGTGAATATGTAGATAGTTTCCTTAACTTTCCACATCAAACTGCAACTGTACTTAATATAGATGAAGATCATTTAGATTATTTTTCAGGTATTGAAGATATAAAAAAGTCATTTAAGAAGTTTATACTTATGTTACCTAAAAATGGTATTTTAGTTATAAATCAGGATGATAAAAATTGTAGAGATGTACTCGATGATATAAAAGATGAACTTATAAAAAAAGAAATAACAATCTATACTTTCTCACTTAGTGAGCCTACTGCAAACATTTATGCTAAAAATATATCTTGTAATGTAAAAGGATTTTACTCATTTGAGGTAAAATCTCCTAAAACTTTAGAAGACTATAAATTTTATTTAACTGTTCCTGGTATTCATAATGTATATGATGCCCTAGCCGCTATAACAACATCATATGCTCATGGTATAAGCTTTGATGTAATGCAAAAAAGTCTTAATGAATTTTGTGGTGCAAGAAGAAGATTTGAATTTAAGAAAGAACTTATTGGTAACGTTTTAGTATATGATGATTATGCTCATCATCCAACTGAAATAAAAGCTACTCTTGCTGCTGCTAAACAAAAAAGTATGTCTAGAGTAATATCTATCTTTCAGCCACATACATATTCAAGAACTAAAGAATTACTTGATGATTTTGCAACAGCATTTACTGATAGTGATTTAGCAATAATTACTGATATATATGCTGCAAGAGAAAAAGATGATGGAACTATATCGTCAAAGGATCTAGTAGAAAAAGTAAAAGAAGCTGGAACAAATGCAATATATATAAAATCATTTAATGAAATACTCGAATTTTTAAAAGATGAAATTAAAGGTGGCGATATTATTCTTACCTTAGGTGCTGGGGATATTACAAAGCTATCTGATAAAATAGACCGAAAATAATATTTTTAAATAGCAGGTATATAATGTACCTGCTATTTTCATATAATCTATTAAGTATTTCCATTTTTTAACTTATTATATTTACTTTTTACTTATTTTGAGTTAAAATTATAGTATCTATTGGAGGAATCAAAGATGAAAATAGGGATATTTACAGATGTGTATTATCCAGCTGTTAATGGTGTGGTAACATCAATAAGAATGCTAGAAAGTGAAATGAAAAAACGTGGACATGAAGTGTATATTTTTAGTCCTACAAAATATGAACCTGCTGAAGATGAAAAATTGTATATGTTAAGAAGTATTCCACTATTTGTTGCAAAAAAATATAATTTTAGAATAGCTGCATTTTACTCTAGGGCAATAGCTAAGGATATTAAAGAGTTAAATTTAGATATTATACATACTCAGTGTGAATTTTCTATTGGTCTTTTTGGAAAGATAATAAGTAGAAAATATAACATTCCATTTATGCATACATACCACACTATGTGGGAAGATTATATGCATTATATAAATCCTATTAAAGGCGGACGTGGTATATATTCTAAAAGGTTTGCAAGAGTTCTTAGTAAGAACTTTTTAAGAAAAGCTGAGTGTGTTATAGCACCTTCAAACAAAACACAAAAATACTTAAAGTATAAATGCAAAATAAAAAATAAGCCAATATATGTTGTTCCAACAGGAATTGATATAACACCTTTTTCGAAAGATAACTTTAAAGAAGAAGAAAAAATAGAATTAAAGAAAATTCTTAATATAGATGTAAATGATAAAGTTATACTGTTCTTAGGTAGAATTGCTGAAGAAAAAAGTATCGATAAAATAATAAAAATTATGCCTGATTTATTTAGCAAAATAAAAAATGCAAAATTAGTTATTGTTGGTGATGGCCCATCAAAAGAAGATCTTGAAAATATGGTGGTGCAGCTTGGCATCCAAGATAAAGTAATATTTACAGGTTCTGTTCCATGGGATAAAGTTCCTTTATATTATAGTATAGGTGATGTTTTTGTTAATGCTTCTTCTACTGAAACTCAGGGTCTTACCTTTATAGAGGCAATGGCCTCTGGAGTGCCAGTAGTTGCAAAATATGCACCAAATATTGCTGAATTTATACATAGTGGTGAAAATGGAATTTTAGTTAGAAATGACAAAGATTTTGCAAAATGGGTTATATCACTCCTTAATAACAAACAATTAAGAAGTAAAATAATATCAAATGCACTTATAACAGCATCTCAAAGCTCATCTGAGATTTTCGGTGATAAACTAGCCGAGATATATTCACATGTAATTGAAAACTATAAGATAAAAAAATCTGAAAAAGCGAAAAAAGATAAAATAAAGATAATAAAATCTAGTATTTCTCTTTTAAAAAGAAAACTAGTCTCAATTACTAAGATATATAAGAAAAAGAAAGGTTAAGGTTATATATATGTTTTTTGTATTATTTTTAATGATATTTTTGGTACTTTTAATTGCAATTAGTATAGTTAATCTATTTTTATCTCTTGCAATTAAGCTTGTAACTAATAATTCTATAGAGGAATATAAAATTATAATTCCATCTATTTTATATCTTATAATTACATGCCTTACTTTATTTATAATTTATGTATTAAGCGTTAATATACTTGGACTGAGTTTAAAAGATTCTGTAATGGCTATTGTCTTTAAAACTGTAGATATTGCTCCAAAACTAAAAACAATTATTGTGCTTGATACAATTGTTATAATTATATCTATACTTATCCAGTCTTTATGTATGCTTACTGTAAATATTGATTATACTGTAACTTTTGGAAAAATAAGAATGTTATTTAAAGGAATATTTAATAAAATTAAATCTAATAAAAAAAGTAATGAAAATAATAATATAGAAAATAAAGAGAATTTATCTCAAAATAATAATCGAAGCCTAGTTGCAGTTGTGCCTGAAAATGAAATTGCTGAAAATAAAGAAAGACAAAAGCTTACTATGGTAAGTGCAATAATATGTACTATATTTATATTCTCTTTCCTATCTTTTGTATTTATGGGTTTATTTACAACCGGTAATATTCTTTCTACAAAAATATTTTAATATAAATAACTCTTTAGCTTTTAGCTAAAGAGTTATTTTTTACACCACCATTACTTATTATCAATAGTTACTATATACCTATGATGATAAGTTATTACCTCATATTTGTTATTTTCCAATTTTTTAACAAATTGGACAGGACTCGTTAAAATAATTTCATGATCAGCAAGTTCGCCTTTTTTTCCTTGAACGTTTTTTATGGTATATCTATTACCTATTACAGGTGGAGTGCCTGCGGTGCCATAACGAATTCCAATATATGGACTAAATAATGAAGCATCAAACCATTCTTCTATTTCTCCTTCCAAAATATACATGGTACTGTCGTCAATAGACTTCTGATCTTTAATCTTGTATATCCGACCAGCTTCTAAAAAACATTCACCTTCACCTTTTCTTCCACTGAAAATAACGAAATTATTCATTTCTTTCATGCTAACTCCTCCTGTTTTTATATTTACTTCATTAGGATACTCTTCCAATTATTAAATAGAAGTTTATATCTCAAAGTGTGTTTTATTATATCACATTTTACATAAAAAGTAAAGTGCTTATATAAAGTCAAAACCACGGGTCCAACCCGTGGTTTGTTCTTGCCCTATAAGGGCTTGT
>CAZXLZ010000012.1:0-28136 GCA_964642045.1 uncultured Clostridiaceae bacterium | reverse complement strand
ATACTAAACCTAAAATCTTTATTTAAATTTGCTATAAATGCACCTATAGCTGAATCCATACATGCAACAATTGCAACCGATAAATATTTTGCATATATATATGGCACTTCTAAATTTATTCCTGTAAAAATTCCTAAAGCTATACATATTATAATTATAAAGAAACCTACCACTTTTTTCCTCCTACTTTGCGTACATAAAGCTTATATTACCAGAATACTTTTCAACAGTAATATCAGTTTTTCTTTCAACATTAACTTTTATTCCTAAATTTGAAAGTAGATCTTTGACTCCATTTTTTATATTTATTGCACTTTCTAAATGCTGAGAATTTCCTATTGCTTTGATCACAAATGGTGATGCCACCCTACTATCATTTATGTTTATGACAGAGCCTACACATCTAACCTGCGTTGTTGCAATTATTCTTTCACCATTAACACTAACAGCCTCAGCTCCTCCTACAAAAAGCTCATTTACAACAGTTAATATATCACTGTCGTGAACTAATGTATCTGTCCTAGTAGAATTTTGCATAGCTACATCACCATCTTCTAAAGTTATAACTATACCTTCTCCCTTAACATCTGAAACACCTGCAATTATAGATAAGCTATTAATCTGATTTCTCATTGAACTTATAAGTTCACTTCTATCAGTAGAATTCATCTCATATTCTTCTACAACTTTTTTGCTTTCTGTATATTCCTTTTCAAGCTGGTTATATTTTTGATTCAGTTTTGCAAGCTCTTCAATAAGCTCAGATTCTCTTTTACCTTCATACATTTCATAAGGATTATTCACTGTTTTAAACTGCATTGTTAAAAGCATTGAAAAAACAAATAACGTTATACCTATCAATATATACGGAACTAGCTTATTTTCTTCTAAAAATTTATATATTTTTATACTTTTCTTTTCTTCTATTTTCATACTTTTTTCCTCTTAAGTATAGATTATATACTACTACTATTAAAATTTCAAGCAAGCATGCTTGATTTAAAGCTATAATAATTATATAATTATTGTATGAAAAAATTAATAGTAAATACGGAAAAAGAAGTTTTATTATCTAAATATATACTTTCAAAGTTTAAAAATTTAAACTATAACAGTTTTAAGAAAGCACTTAGAAATAAAGATATAAAAGTAAGTGGAAAAAGAACTAATAAAGATATTATGATTAAAAATGGTGATATTTTAGAAATATATATAACTGATAATGTACTTTCCTCTATTCCAAGTAATATAAAATATTATTTAAATGATGAAAATATTGTTATTGCATATAAATGGCAAGGAATTATGACTAACTGTGAGTTAAATAAAGATAAAAAAGAACCTACATTTGAAGAAGTTATAAAAGATGATCTTCATTTAAATTTCTTAAAAGCATGCCATAGGCTGGATACTAATACTTCTGGGCTTGTTATTTTAGCAAAATCAGAAAATGTATTTAATGAAGTAAAAAGAGCTTTTTCAGATTTTAAAATTGAAAAACATTATATTGCTTATGTAAATAATTACCAATTTCAAAAAATGCATGAGGTGCTTATTGCTTACCTAATTAAAGATAACAAAACAGGATTTTCAAAAATAACAGACAAGAACTTAACATACTCTCAAAAAATTACTACAGAATACACAGTTTTAAACCAAAATAAAGATAAAAATTATGCTATTTTAGATGTAGTTTTACATACAGGAAAAACTCATCAAATAAGATGTCATCTAGCATCAATTAATCATGAAATAATTGGTGATAGTAAATACGGTAAAAATGAAGTAAATAAGAGATTTAAAAAATCAAAACAGCTACTTGTTGCATATAAATACAAATTTAATTTTGATGAAAAAAGTATTCTTAATTATCTAAATGATAAAAGTATAGAAATAGAAAAAGAAGCGTTAGAGTTACTTTAAAAACTATTGCTTCTTTTTTATTAATTATATAAATAATACTAGGCAAATAATTATTTGAACATAAATTATCATTGATACTTATTTTTCTCATATAACTTCTCTTCATTGAATATTTTTTCCATAAACGTAAAAAATGTTCAATTGGATTATAATACTTCTTTGAAATTTTCACATTTATTTTCTATTCATAAAATTAATTAAAAAGAAGCATTAGATTTACTTTAATCTAACACTTCTTTCATTTATGAGTTTATAATCATACTCGTAAGTAATATAATATTTAAGACTATAATAGCTATATCAAATACAATATATTTTTTTCTTAATGTATATCTTTTAGATGAATATATACCAAGGAGTGTGTAAATAATGTTGCATAAGCATATAAGAGATATATCTATAATTAAAATAAAGTTTAATATTACCTCTAGCTTAAGATGTATCAATATGCAAACTATAAGTGTAATTATTAAAGTGTAAAAGGTTATAATTATAGTTGTCATCTTCCCTATAAATCTTGATTTTCTCTCATATATAAGTTTTACGTATAAAACTATCAATGATAAAATGAAAATTATTATTAAAGTGTTCATTTGTCCCCCAGACTATCTATAAATAATTATTTCTTACAGTATCATTTCCGAAGATATGATATTTTCATAATTTTAAGCATTTCTTCTACATTATTTAGCATCGTTCCAAGTGCATGTTTTACTCCATTTTCTCCTGATGCTTCTTTGATAAATGTCTTTTCTATCCCATACTTTAAAACTTCTTCTACTATCTTAGGTGCACCTTTAATACTGTCAAACACTGTGTTTTTATAGTCTTCTAAACTCCTTTTAAGTAGATACTCCATAACCTGCTCACCTAATAATTCACTAGCATTTATTTTATTATCTGAAAATTTAACTATACCATTTAAACAAACAAAAGCCTTTGCCATACAAAATAAAAAGTTTGGTGGTACAAATTCAAATTTTAAACACATATTAATCATATCTGTAAAATAATTTGTTATGTTTTTTCCATTTACTTCTGAGCAATATTTTTTGCACTCCTCTTTAAACATAGCTTTTGTCTTTCCATCCATATGTCCAAGATTTGATATAAGTGTAAATAGTTTTTCAGAATTTCCAGAATAGGCTGCTAAAAATAGATTTCTAGTAAGTATAGAGTCATCTTCGGATAGTATAAATATTAGTCCCATATCTAAAAAGCCTATATCCCCTCTATCATCTATATAAATATTACCACCATGTGGATCTCCATGGAATATAATTTGTTTTCCATTAAGTAGCGCATAAAAGCTAAGCTTTAGATAACTATTAATTCCCTTTATAATCTTTTTATAATTTTCTTCAGACATCTCCATCTTATTTATAGTCTCATATTTGATATATTCCATGACTATTACATTTTTGGTGCAGTATTCTTTATATAATTTTGGAACTCTAATTTTCTTTGTATTTTCTACCTTACCATTTACCGAGTCTGCAAATTTTTTGTAACTAATTATATTTTTTCTTTCATGATCAAAGTCTGTTTCCTGCCTTATCCATTCTGCAAACAAATCAAGTGCATTATCACCACCTGAATAGTTAGAAAATTTTATTAATTTACCAAATCTACGAACTATCTTCTTTAGCCTTCTAACCTCTTTTTCTATGTTTTCTACTACATCTTTTCTTTTTATCTTAATTGCAACCTCTTTACCATTTTTTAGAATACCTTTATGCACTTGTGAAACAGAGGCAGATCCAATTTCTTTTTCTTCTATACTTTCAAAAACTTTATATAAATTATCTCCATATTCTTCTTTTAATATTTCTTCTATTTCTTCAAATTTAATTACGTTACAATTATCACATATTTTTGATAGTTTTTCTCTATCTGACTCAGTAAATATATTTCCATAATTCTGCGTTGCTAGTATTTGCGCAAATTTTATATATACTATCCCCATTTTTTCACAGAATTTCCTTATAACAGTCCCTGTATTTTGCCTTAATATAACCTTGCGAAATAACATAATTACAAATTCTATATATAGTTTCATACACTAAACCTCTATAACTGTTTTTATCATACTATCACAAAAATAAATATTTATCAAGATATATTTATTAACTAATACAGCTTAACATTTTACATAATTATTGACTTTTAGAACTGCATATGATAAAATATGTAAACAACAAACTAAAAAATGATGGATACAAATATCTATCAGCAAAAAATCATATTTGGAGGAAAAATTATGAACGATATTATTACAAATGAGACTACTGGTGCTAGCTCTCTTTCAAAACTTTTTGATATGAGAATGAACATTCCTTATTCTAACTTTATAACGGACAATGGCGACGGTATTCCTGGTCTTTGTGCATTTCCCTGTGAAATGGCATGGCTCTTTGATTCTAATGACAAACCTGTTGGGAAATATTTTGATTTTGGAGCTGGATATCAATATATAGTAAAAGGAGATGAAACAAATCTTTCTATTGAACAAAGTTTTGACCAAAGAATGCAAAAGGATTATGTCTTGAAAGATATACAACATCTTATTTTAGACATACCCATCAATTTTATGTTTGAAAGAATGTTTAGGGATTACATGAGTGGGAAAAATGGTACCTCATATATTTTTGGAGATGGTGGCGACATAACAGAAATACAATTTTTCTTTATACAACGCGATATTTCTGAAAATGACAACAAAGTATCATATATTGCCCAAACATCTTCTCAAAATAGTATAATTGGTAAATGCTATTTCGAAATTACAGGAAACAGACATGAGGATCAGCTTTGTAGAAAATACACTTCTAGACAGCTTCATGGGAATAACCTGCCTGACCTTGAAAAATTATATGATTTGCCTGAATCAGTAAAAGCTGTTAAAGGATTTTACATTACAAAAAGGAAATTTAGTATTTCATATGATTATTTGCACAGAATGGCTATTTCAAGATATATATCGGCATAATATTTAAATATAGACTTAGGAAATATATGCATATGCTTTATTTTCCTAAGTCTTTTTTGTGCTCATTAATCAGTTTATTTACAAAATTATTTTTTTAACAAGCTTTCTTTTATTTTTTCAAATACTTTATCTATCACTAATTCTTGATTATATGAGGTATCATAAAATTCAATATTATTTTCATTACATAACTTTTTATATTCTTTACTTCTATCTATCCAGTTTTTACAATTAATTTTCAAAGTTTCATCGCTCAAAGGCTTAGTCCATTCTGAATATAAATATTTACCTTCATAGTACCTTATTTCATCGAAATACTCCTTTACACTAATGCTCGATTTTCCTAAAATAATCAATTTAATATCTTTATGTTTATTTAATTCTAATAGTTTAGAAAATGAAAGCCCATCACCTTCAAGTACATAATATAATCCTATATCATTATCCTTATCCATTGCGCCTATAATAAAATTATCTATAAATTTAGGTAAATAATTTTTGTTTCCTTTACCATTTTTGAAATTGATATTAGCCTCTGGAATCGAATGTTCAAAAGCACCAATAATATTGTCAATGCTTATTTTACTAAATCCATTTAATTCTTTCACAATTTTATTAGTTAGCATTGTCTTTCCACATCTACTTGTACCAGCAATTATATAATTCATATACTACTCCTAAAATAATTCTTTAAATATTTCAAATATTTTTTTACCTTCTAATGTATTAAAATCATTATTTAGTAATCTTTCTGGATGCCACTGTACAGCAATAATATTATCCTTCATTATTCCTTCAATAACATCATCTTCAGATACAGCTATTATTTCAATATTTTTTCCTACTTTATCAACACATTGATGATGCAAAGAATTAACTTCAAACTCATTTCCATAATAACTAATTAATGGAGAATCACCTTTACATATAACCTTATGAGCATGCATCTTTTCAGTGAATTTATGATTAGCTATATCTTGTTTTAAAGTTCCACCAAAATATACATTGATTAACTGCATTCCCTTACATATTCCTAAAACAGGTTTGTTATTTTTAGTAAAATAGTCTAAACACTTTATACATTT
This sequence comes from uncultured Clostridiaceae bacterium, assembly GCA_964642045.1. Lineage (GTDB taxonomy): Bacteria > Bacillota > Clostridia > TANB77 > CAG-465 > RGIG5057. Next base: position 22,139 of record CAZXLZ010000012.1, on the reverse strand, counting down.
CCTATCGAATTCTTTTTCAATCTTTACACTACTAATATTAGCTTGTCCATAAAGCTCTGGATCTATATCTCCTCCACCTACTAATATTAATCCATCAAACGATGATAAATCAGATAAACTATCACTAACTATTGGATTTAATCCAACTATCTGACAGCCCTTTACGTACCTATCACAATTTCTATCTGAAAATATTAAAACATTTTTTGTTATATCCACTATAATCTACACCTTTCCTAACTTTTCACTTTATTACATGAAATTTATAACATACCATATATAATAACTATCACAAAAGTAAATATTTATCAAGATATTATTAATATAATAGCTTTACATATATAATAATACAATCTAAAAAAACCAGAAAATATAGTTATTAAAACTTATATTTTCTGGTTTTACTTGCTATTACTTCTTTATCATTTTCTCTATGTACACATCAATTAAATCTTTATCCATTAGATTTTCTGGAAGATTATCAATACTAAAGAATTTCATCTCTTTTGATTCATCATCCCATTTAAGAGTTCCTGTATATTTATCTATGTAGTATAAATTGGTATTGTTGAAAACTGTATCACCATTTGGATAGTCATTTCTTCTACTTTCTCCTGATACACTTTCAATTAACTTTAAATCCTCTTTTTTTACATTAAGATCTGTTTCTTCTTTAACTTCTCTAATTACAGTATCTTCAAGACTTTCTGTTATAGCCTGACATCCTCCTGGAAGTCCCCATTTATCTCTGTCAGCTCTTGATTGAAGAAGTATTTCTTTTTTCTCATTTACAATTATTGCAGCTGCACCATTTTGAATTATAGGTACCATATGCCCTATTTCTCCCATGCACATTCTTATGAACACATGATAACCAATTATATTTGCAAGATCAATAATTTCATCTTTTGAAAGCCTTTTTATGATACTTACAAGCTCTACATATGGAATAGCTCTTTTTTCACTATCAGAAAGGCTCTTTATTTTATCAAGAATTTCCTTATTTGTCATTTTTCCAAGTCCTTTCTACATTCTCTTTTTCTTTTGCGTAAACAGCATCATATAGGTTTATTCCAAGAGTGTTGCAAATAGATGTTAAAACTATAAATACATCAGCTATCTCACTATCTACTGTATCATAATTTTTTATCTTATTCTTATCAATACACATATCTGTTTTGTCTTTTCTAATGGCTTTTGCAAGCTCTCCTACTTCTTCTGTTAAAAGAAGTAATTCTTGCTCTACTTTTTGCTCTCCAAAACCTCTTATGTCTATTACTTTTTTTATATAATCTTGCACATCATCAAGGCTATTTTTCCTATCTAACAAGCCATGAAGCTCTTTCTGACTCATCATATCGATTTCCTCCTAAAAAATAATTTGTTATATTATATCATATATGTTATAAAATGTATATAATTAATATTCATCTTTTAGAGCACTATTTAAATATTCTACCAAACTTATTTCATTATTATCTATTACTAACTTATCACAAGAAGTTCCATTTATTGTTAAATTTCCTTTAAATATGTCGTACACTAGTTCACATTTATTACCAACTACCACTACATTATCTTTTAAATTAATATTTGGAAAATCAAAATAAAGTGCTAGTTCATTACCTATATTTGCTTTTTCTACATCATACAAATGTCCACAATAAATACATAAGTGTGTACTATGCTTAGTATAGGCAAATTTCCCATTATCAGTATGTTTCATAGAGCAATACTTACAACTGCTTGTCTCTAAATTTACATTATTTAGTTTTGAAAGCATTAGTCCACCATAGTCCTTTAAATCGATTATACTATTTTCTATTTGTAGTATTCCATTAAATTCTTTATCATTTATATATAACTTTACATTAGTATCTTTCTTTAAATCAGGATACACTATTTTTATACTATTTATATCTTGCTTTTCCATCTTTACAATGTTTTCATATCTTTCTTTATACTTACACTCACAGCTAGTAGGAATGCCTTCTTGGCTTCTAGCAATCGATTTATGAGATAAACACCAATAACTTACATCTTTATTATTATCAATATATTTAATATTACATTTCATAATATTACCTCCCTAAATAATAATTACAAATTTATAGTTTATCTAAATCTTATTTTCCATTATCTAAAAACTCTTTATATGAGTATGGTCTATCATTTTTAACCCAATTTTCTAATTTATTTATTTTATCTGTATATCCCTCTTGTTCTATCCTCTTAATTAAAGAAGCTTTTTTATCTTTGTATTTATCAGCAAAATTTAAATACTCTAATGTCTGCATCAAAAAGTCTAAAGCTTTTTTCACAGAATAATTATCTATTGTTGATGTATTTTGTTCCTTATAATATACATATAATGCTTCATCAAAATACAGTAATGTTCTAGCTTTACACATTAATTCTACTGTAAATGAAATATCTTCGTGATAACTCTTATTTTTATATCTTATATCATGTGCAAGTTTAGCTTTAAAACATTTTAATGTTAGGCAAAAGTGACTAGACTTATATATTTGTTCTTCTAACGTATTTTTACTATCTTCTTCTATAACCTTCTCTATACCATTTAATATTTCTTTACATTTAACAAATACTATATCTTGATTATCCAACTTTTTATCTAGTTTGTCCAATATATCGTTTTGATATAAATAATCATCAGCATCTAGAAGAATAATATATTCTCCTTTTGCATTATCTAAGCCTATATTTCTTGCTCCACCAGCTCCCAGTCTTTTTGAGTTAAATAATTTTATATCAAACTTCTTAATTATATTTACTGATTTATCATCACTACCATCATCAATTACTATAACTTCATACTTTTCTTTATCTAAAGTCTGATTAAATATACTATTTAAACATCTCTCTATATATTTTTCCTCATTGTAACATGGAATAATTATTGAAAATTTGCACATAAATTTCTCCTTTTAATTATTTTTATTATAATATATTTCCTTTTAATTTAATAAATATTATCATAAAATATATTTTTTTAATTACTAACTATCTATGAAATGAATTTTAATTTCTAAATTACCTTTATCATCAATATACTCTAGTTCATAACCATAAAGTCTTTCATAGCAATCAATGTCTTCTTCATATATTTGTTTTAAATCTTTTTCTTTTCCCTTAAATGTTTCCCAATTTTGAAAATTAGGTAAATTAATTTCAATATATTCAGTATCAAAATTTGAATTAGAAAAATCAATAGACTTTATTTTATTTAATGTCTCTTCATCATCTATTACTCCCATAGCATAATCAAAGTATAAATAGTCTTCTGTCCAATTCATACCTAAACCAATTAACTTTTTTGATTCAATATGTGAAGTAAATAAGCTCCAATACTTGTCTAATAAACTTATTTGCTCTCAATCTATACATCTAACTCTAATCTTATATCCTTTATATATCATATTTTTCACACATTCCTTAATAGCTATTTTCAAATAATTTTAATTTATTTTGCAAGCCTATTATATCATAAAATTAAAAACAATGAAACTCGAACCTTATATTTTTTAAAGTTCGAGTTTTCTATGAGTCATATTTCAATTTCATAGTTATTTAAAGCTTATTTTAATAATTTATAATAATCTTTTTGCCAATCTATTCTCTTACCATTACTTCTTTTATAATTTAATGATCCATATGTATATCCATCGTTTGGCAAAATCTCTATATTTTCTACTTCTGATAGTTTTATATTCCAAATACACCCCTGTAAAATATCACTATCTTTTGTTATACACCTATCAAAAGTTTTTCTTATTTCTCTTAAAAGCTGCAAATACTCTTTATCTTCCCTATGAAAGTTATCTTTATCAGTTCTTGCATACATTTTCAATTCTTCTGATGTGATATTTAGTTTTTTCATTTTGTTTAAGAATTGTTCTTTTTCTCTTAACGTATTAGGAATATACATATTATTTAAAAGAAAAGAATATCTTCTAAAATCTGTTATAAAGACATCTTTTTCAGGCTTATTAAATGTTATTTTGACGTCAAATCCTTTAACTTTTTCTCCTCTATGTTTTGGTGGACAAATTCCACTATAACATTTAGCCCAGCACCATATTGGATATTTAGCCTTAGTATTATTTTTGACTACCTTATTCATTTTTTCTAATACCCATTTATATGCTAAGCCTGATTTTTCTAAGTTAATGTAATTTTCATCACAAATTAATTCACCATTATTAATAAGGTTCTTTAAAGCATCAAAAGTTTGAAAAGTAACTAATTTCATTTTTATCACCGTTATAATTTTAACATATATTTTGATTTTTACAAAATGTTTAAAATGTAAAAATATAAACATTACTGTATTATAAATATTTAAAGCATAACTGATTATCATATTATATGTAAAATCAGTATTATAAAATTTCCTCCATTTTACATACAAAAAGAGAATAGACTTTTACATCTATTCCCACTTATAGTCAGAAAGCTAGGTAGATTGACCTTTCTACATCTCCTAACACTTACGTGGGTGTCGGCTGCCTGTTCCGACCTCAGAGCTTTCTATTAATATATTATGCTTAGCTTAATTATAGCATACATTTTTTTATTTGTCAAATTATATTTTTTTGAAATATCCGCATATTTTTGTAAATTTCAACTTTCTTTTCTGTCATAACAAACATTGTTCTAGCAAAATTTACATTATTACTACTTACCCTAACTGCAACTAGAACATATTCATTATTAAGGATGTATTGTTTTATGTACTCTATTGAAGTTTTATCAGGATGCCTTGCAACATAAGTTGGATTTTCAATAATATTGCAAATTTGATTAAAATATTTTTCATAATCTTTATAATGTTTATTTTTTATATGTTCTATGTTTCTTTCACTTATAAAAATTGGTGTATCTTCTTCTATATCTAATTCTAATGTTTCTATCACTTTTTTAGTAATTTTTCCTATCTTTTTATTCATTTTTCTCTCCTGACCATACTAATATTATATTATTTTTATTATATATTTAATTTCTTGATGATAGAATAGAAATATAGAAAATAAAATATGAAGATTGTATATAAAATAATATATTGGTATATTATAAAAAGGTTTCTTCAATGAAAAAGTTATAAACAAGATTTATAAAAAAAGTGTAAAACTAAAAAGCCATGCAGAGATATAAAAATATTCAAATCTATTCTACTAGACATAAAATCAAGACTTCATCTTTTTTTAGAAATATTGACAAAGCCTTGAGATTACAAAAAATATCAAGGTTAAAATTTGGTGGAGGCGGCGAGAGTTGAACTCGCGTCCGAAAATTCATCCTCATGAATATCTACAAGTTTAGTACACATTTAAAATAAAACTAAAGCAATCTAATGTGCACCAAAACATGCTCTAGTTTAGTTACTAAAAATACCATTAAAATCCAGTAACCAAAGACTTTAACTTGTTAGCTAGATAAATGATGCTACAAAAAGAGCCTCTAGCAAACTCTAAGTAGCAAGCTGCTTAAAAAAATTAAGCAGCAAGTGCAAATTCTCTATTATCTGCGTTTAAATTTAACTTGCTTTTTTATAGTGGCCAAAGCAACCATCCACTACTTGCAATTCATGTATCAAAATAGCCGTCGAAACCTTACGCCCCCGTATATATACATTATAACATAAATGTATATATTATTCAAATTTTTAGAATATGTTTTCGAGTTTTATTTTTTCACATTCAACAGTATAGTCTATATTTGAAATAAGTCCTGCAATTTCTGCTCTTGCATCTTCTTTAGCTTCATCTTTTATATATGATTTTATCTGATCTATTGCAATTTCTATATATTCAATATCTTCATGATGAATAAAAAGTCCCCATGTATCTTTTATACTATCCCATGTATTTTCTACTCTTTTTATTTCTTGTTCAGCCTCTTTGTATTTTTCTAAATTTATGTAATAGTCAATATATGCTAAATCTGTTTTTATATAATTACTACTTTCACCAAGGTATGAAACCTGCCACATTCCCATGCCTATTATACACATAAGAATAACTAATAATACTATAAAATCCTTCATTTATTTGCCTCCTCTTTAAGCTGATAGATAAAATCTCCCCTTTCATCTATTGTACCTAGAAGCACATCTTTCATCTTAAGCTTCTTTTGTTTAAGTAAATCATTTACCGATTTTTCTGTTAAGTTAAGTAAATTCATATTTATATAATTTATCTTTGCATCTTCTATAATATTAAGTGGCAAACCATTTTCCTGTTTATCCATAGTTATTACGTTTAATATTCCATTAGTTTCTAATATTCCATATTTTACATCTTGTATTTTAAAAACATCTTTATCTCTTAGCTGAGACATTATATCAGACACTGTATACTCCTGCTCTCTAAATTCTTTTTCTAAAAGCTTTCCGTCCTGTATAATTACTACATTTTTTCCACATAATCCTTCTTGAAATTTTGTACTTGTTTTATTAAAAAATGTAATTATTATATAACAAGAAAGAAGTGTAAATATAGGGACTATACCATCAAATATACTTATACCTCTTGATGACATCGGAGAAGAAGCAAGATCTGCTACAAGTATCAAAATTACAAGCTCAAATGGCTGAATTTTTGAAAGTTCCCTCTTTCCCATTATTCTTATAACTAAAAACACAACTATATATAAAATTAAAGCTCTAAAAAAAACAACTAACATTTTTATCACCTAAACGTATTTTCTGCATATTTTTTAAACTTATACAAACAATATAAAAAGAGGTTGAAATTATGAAAGAAAATATAGATTTTTTAAGATTAAAAGAATTTAGTATAAAATTACTGGTAGCAGTTTCAGTATTTACATTAACAGTATTTTTTACACCAAATTTTAATATATCCTCTTTTCCTATGCTTGTTTTATCTAGCTTATTTATAATATGTTTAGATTACTTTATGTCAGTTGTAACAGGAATACACGATATTCCTTTAGGCAGAGGAATAGTAGGCTTTACCTCTGCTAGTATATTTATATATATGTCCCAGTTTTTCATAGCTGGATATACTATATCCCTCATATCTAGTTTTATTGCAGCAGCAATATATGGGGTAATTTCCTCCATGATGCCAAATAGGGCATAAAAATGCATAGCAAAAATCTGCTATGCATTTAAAATTTTATTTATCATCATATTTATATACATTATATTCTTTTTTTCCGTCCTCTTTTTCTACTTCCGTAATTTTATACTTCAATTTCTTAGTAGAAGCAGCACCAAACATTATCATAAGAATAACAATTGTTGCTGGCCAGCCTAAGCTTACGCCTACTGCCGAAAAAAATCCTACAAGTGCTTGAAGCATAATAATACCTCCAATAAAAAATTTAGTGTAATTATATTATACCACATATTATGTTATCTTTTCAACATTTATTTAAAATAAAATATATCATATAGAGTTTTTTCTATATGACATACTTTATTAATTATATTAGCTATTTGATTTGATATAACTATCAATATCTACTTCTGATATTATAGGAAGTATCATTGGCTCTCTTTTTGTCTTTCTATATACATACTCGGTAACTGAATCTCTTACATTAGATTTTATAGTAGACCATTCTAACTGTTTATTTTTTATACAAAGTTCTAGTTCTTCTCTTGCAACTGTTTTTATTTCATCCATAAGCTGCTCATTTTCTCTTACATAAACAAATCCACGTGTTACTATTTCGGGACCAGCCACAATATTTGACGTTTTTCTATCTAAAGTAATTATAACAATTATCATTCCATTTTCAGAAAGCATTTGTCTATCTCTAATTACTATATTACCAACATCTCCTACTCCTAGACCATCAACTAAAACAATACCAGATTGAACCTGAGATGCTTTATTTACTTTGCCATCTTTCATTTCAAGCACTCTACCATTTTCCATTATGACAATATTATCTTTTTCAACACCAACACTTACACCAAGTTCACCGTGATGTTTTAAAAATCTATATTCTCCATGAACAGGCATAAAATATTTTGGTCTTATTAAACTAAGCATAAGTTTAAGTTCTTCCTGACATGCATGCCCTGAAACGTGTACATCTGCAAGCTGGTTATATATTACCTCTGCACCTAACTTCTCTAGTTCATCTATAAGTCTTGATACTGATTTTTCATTACCAGGTATTGGTGAAGATGAAAATATTATAAAGTCATCTGCTGTAATTGTTACTTTTTTATGCTCTCCAGCAGACATACGAGAAAGTGCTGCCATTGGCTCACCTTGAGAACCTGTAGTTATAATTACAAGTTGCTCTGGATTATATATATCTATCTTGTCTATATCAATTAATGTCCCTTCTGGTGCTGTTATATATCCAAGCTCAGATCCTACTTTTATTACATTTAACATACTTCTTCCACATACAGCAACTTTTCTTTTATATTTTACAGCTGAATTTATAATTTGCTGCATTCTATGTATGTTTGAAGCAAATGTTGCAACTATTATCCTTTTTGTGCAATTCATAAAAAGCCTATCAAATTCTGCGCCAACTTTTCTTTCAGACATTGTATGACCTGGTCTTTCAATGTTTGTGCTATCGCTCATAAGAAGTGTAACGCCTTCACTTCCAAGTTCTGCAAACCTTGCAAGATCAATATAACCATTGTCTATTGGAGTGTAATCGACCTTAAAATCACCAGTATGCACTATTACTCCTTCAGGAGTAGTAATTGCTATTGCACAAGAATCAGCTATTGAATGAGTTACACGTATGAACTCAAATTTCATTTTTCCAATTACAACAATATCTCTTGGCTCAACTAGTCTAAAATCTGCCGTTTTATCTAATTTATGTTCTATAAGCTTTGCCCTTATAAGTCCAAGCGTAAGTTTTGTACCATATATTGGAACATTAAACTTCTTCAAGAAATATGGTATTGAACCTATATGATCCTCATGTCCATGAGTTATTAAAAGTGCTCTTATTTTATCTTTGTTTTTCTCTAAATAAGACATATCTGGTATTACTAAATCAACCCCAAGCATTTCATCATCTGGGAAAGCAACACCACAATCAATAACAACTATATCATTTTCATATTCAAATACAGTTATATTTTTTCCTATCTCATTCATTCCACCAAGTGGTATAATCTTTAATTTACTATTACTACTTGAACTTTTTATTTTTTTATTGTTTTCATATCTTTTGTTTTCACGAGCTTGATCAACTCTTTTAAATTGAAATTCGCTACTATTTTTTTTATTTTTTATATTCTCTACTTTTCTATTTTTATTTTTTGCAAAATGTTCTTTTCCTGAAGTAGTACTATTTGCACTACTTTGTATATTTTTTTTCTTTGAATTATATTTATTTTCTCTTACATTATTTTTTCTATTTGTAGCATTCTCTTTGCTACTATTAATTTTTTCTTCCATACTTTTTTCTCCTATCTATAATACTAATATAGATATGAAAACAATAAAAATTACTTTAATCACTCAAAGTGATAATAAAAACCCGAACACAACTATAAGTACCTTAGCACTCAAAAGACTTAATTATTATACTCTAAAAAAATTTCTATGTCAAATGCAAATTTTTATTTATGTAATCTAGTTGACATTATATAGCTAATCTGATATAATATAATAAATTTTTATTAGACACAAAATATATAATTAACATTTGGAGGATTAATTATGGATATCGAAAGATTAAAAGACTTCTTAATCACTGCTAAAAAATCTACTTATGCAGATGAGAAAAATGGAAAGAAAGTTTTATCTTCTAGGTTGAACTCAAAAGATTACGAATTTGAAGATTTAGAAGAGGGTCTGCTTTACCATGATACATACGTTGGCGGAAAAAGCTTTGCAGGTCAAGAAATTGTATATGATGCAAAGCTTTCGTATGCACCTATATGGAGCATGAGCTACTACGGAACAGCAGTAGATGACGATTTTAATGAAGAAGCAATCGATAAGATTTTAAGACCTGCACTTATGAAAGTCGGCGAAGATGACTTAGCTCTCCCTGTTAGAGGTCCTTTAGAGTTTGTAAATGGAGAGTATACATATAAGTTTTGGGCTGAGGGTGAGCTTAACCGTTTTTATGGTCAAGAGAAAATTTATAAAAATGGAGCTGTAATCTACGTACTCTATTGCACTGGAGGTTTTATAGTTTAAAAAGCAAAACATTGGCAATAAATTATTTTGCCAATGTTTTATTTTAATTAATCTTTCTTGTAGTAGAAATAAATATATCCGACAGCAAGGTGATAAATTTCTTTTAAGAAAATAAGTCCTTCTTCTTTAGCAGAGTCCTGCTTTCTATCAAAAGAGTAAAGCGAGTAGCTTTCCTCATCCGTTTCATTTTCATCACAGTCTGCATAAATATAAATTACAAAATTTTTCACGCTAAGTCTTATATTTCTTGCACCTTTTGGAAGAGTTACTTTAGCTTTTGCATTATCAAAGTTAACAGTTTTACTTATAGTTTTTTCCATAATTTTTATCCTTTCTTGATGTAAATTTTTAAGAGCGTACCTTATGTATAATGAGTATTTATTTTACCTCCTCCATTAAATTTAATAAATTTTATCACTACTATACTAGTAAAAAGCATACAACATATTAACATTCAAATATAACATATATATAATAAACATAAGTATTATACCAAAATTATTCATACTTGTAAAGTTTTATTTCTAAACTTTAAATTTCATAATAATTATTGTATAATAACTATTATAGGAAGTGATAATTATGAGTTATATTAGTGATTTAAGAAAATATGTTGGACATAGTCCAATTCTAACTGCTGGAGTAGGTATAATTGTTTTTAATGAAAAAAAAGAAGTTCTTATGCAGCTTCGTACAGATTATAACAAATGGGGATTTCCTGGTGGATCCATGGAACTTGGAGAGAGTTTTGAAGAAACTGCTCAAAGAGAATTAAAAGAAGAAACTAATCTTGATATGATATCATCTAAAATAACAAGAGTTCTATCAGGTAAAGAAACATATAGGAAGTATCCAAATGGTGATGAGCTTTATGATATTACAGCTATAATTGTTGTAAAGAAATATAGTGGAAGTTTAAAAATTAATGATAATGAGTCTAAAAAACTTCAGTGGTTTGGTATAGATAAATTGCCAGATAACATGACTGATCATACTAAAAATTACTTAACAAAATTTGGTAATATATTGGGTGAAGCCTTAGAAGAATACGAAAGAAATTAATTATTAACCATGTTTTTCTACCTGTTTAAATTGATATTTAGCTTAAAGTATGATATAATCTTGCCAATCATAGCAATATCTTAAATTAAAGCAAATTTGCAGAAAGGAAAACATAATGGATAATTCTTATGCTTGCACTCTTTGTGGAAAATCAAAAGTAAAACTTTGGAGACCATACTCTGATACTGCTCCTCTTATCTGCGCTGAATGTGCTGAAAAAAGGCAATCTGAGCTTGAATGCGATGAATTTATTTGGTTAAAAGATTCGTGCGGCAGACTCGTTCGTGGAAGGTCAACTGGAAAAAGAATTCCTCGTCCTAAATGGAAAGTAAATGATAAAGGAATGGTACCACATCCCGAATCAATTCTCGTTCCTGATGAAGCTGGAATACGTGTAGAAGAAACCGACCAGCTTATAGTTGATTTATCAAATGAAACCTTAAAGGTTACTCTTATCCCTGCAATTAAAGATGAACATGGTAACTTTTTTACATATTCCAAAATACCAATTGCTGAATTTTGTGATTGGGAAAAGTTACCTACAAGGTAAGAAAGGATGGTATAACACTATGAAGCACTACAATGCTTTTAAAGGAGTTCGTAAAGGAATTTGGAGTGTCCGTGAAAGACCTATACAAAAAGAAATGCACAAACCTAAATATATGGAACCTACAAGAGAAGGAAACAAGGCGTTTCCTGTTTCTAGAATTCTAAAAAATGTAACTACTAATCCTATAACTAGCACTAAAAATAACAGTTAAGGAGGGTAAGTATATGTCTATAAAACATTATGATACTTTGGATAATTGTAGATTACAACGTAGAGATGATAGTAAAGTTGTAATAAAAGAAAATCATAAGCCTCCATATATTACACCTACAAGAGCAGGAAATAAAGCATTTCCCACTTTTGATAGGCTAAAAGATAAAAAAGAAGAAAAAGGAGAAAATGAGAATGATTCATGATAGAAGACATATTTTGCCGAGGAAACCCAGACCTATGAGAAGATCAGATCCACCATATAAACCTCTATATATTACACCTGTAAGAGAAGGAATTGAGGCATTTCCTACTACTAATATTCTAATACATACTACTAATCTTCTAATAGGTACCAAAAATCCTGGAAAAATAGAAGGAGCAATGGAAGCTTTCAAGCTCTACTTTGAAACTGTAGAAATAGAAGGCATCCCTGTAGATTCTGGTGTAAGTAATGAGCCTGTTAATGATGAAACTTATCAAGGTGCTAAAAACCGTGTAGATAACCTAATTAAATATGCTAAAAAACACAAATTACATGCAGATTATTTCTTAGCTGTAGAATCAGGCATTGTAAACCTATTTGGAAAATGGGTTATCATGAACGTTGCTGTTATAAAAGATAATAGCGGTTATGAAAGTGTCGGCGTAGGTCCTGCCTACCCTGTTCCTTTAAAATATGTAGATGAAATAATATCTACAGAGCTTGGAACAGTTATGGACAAGATATTTGACGAAAAAGATCTTAAAAGTTCTGTTGGCGGAATTGGTAATTTAACAAATGGTCAAATTACCAGAATAGATTTAACAAAGTCTGCTTTTATCATGGCTCTTACTCAGTTTATAAACAAAGATATATGGAGTGATAAATAAGATAAAAAAATAAAGAATGCTAAAAAATTTAGTATTCTTTATTTTTATACTCTTTCTTTACCTTATGCACAAACTAAATTATAATACTCTCCTTGCTTTTTCATAAGCTCATCATGTGTTCCTTCTTCTATCACACATCCTTCTTTCATAAGTAATATTTTATCACAATTTTTGATTGTAGAAAGTCTGTGTGCAATAATAAAACTAATCTTTCCTTTTGTTATTTCTTCTACTGCTTTTCTTACCATCATTTCTGACTTATATGAAAGAGATGATGTTGCTTCATCTAATATTATTATTTCAGGATTAAATATCATAACTCTAGCGAAATTTAATAACTGTTTTTCACCAGCTGAAAATATATCGGTATCACTACTAATTTTTGTATCATATCCATTTTTTAAGCTACTAATCTTATCATGTAAATTTAATCTTTTACAAACTCTTATTATCTCATCTTTAGAAATATCCTTATCTGCATAATTTATATTCTCATAAATTGTACCATCAAATATTACTACTTTTTGCATTATATATCCTATTTTACTTCTAAGACTTCTTATACTATAATCTTTATAATCTCTTCCATTTATTTCAATCATATTATTTTTATCTACTTCATAAAATCTACAAAGTAGATTTACCAAACTTGTCTTTCCACTTCCAGTCCTACCAATTAAAGCAATACTCTCATTCCTATTTACCTCAAATGATATACCATTAAGAACATTACTTATTCCATCATAAGAAAAACTCACATTGTTAAATTTTATTGTGTCAACTTTGGTTAAGTTTTCCCCTATATCAACATTTTCCTCTTCTTTTGTTAAAATATTTCTTATTCTTTCATAAGATATTCTGCCAACATTCCTATACTGAAAACCTTCTATTACCCACTTGGCATAAGTTTCAGGAGATGATATATATCTTGCAAGTATTATCATTGCGCTATATGCTATTATACCACTTTGTACACTAATAGATCCTATAAATATGTTTGTTACTCCAACAAAAGATACTATAAAATCATATAAACAGTTATATATTCTAATATTTTTTTCTAGTTTATCAGTTACCTTTTCATACTTTGATAAAAGCTCTTTTAACTCTTTTAATCTTTCCTTTTCTATTTCTAGTGCCTTTATTGTCGAACAACCTTGCACTTGCTCATTAGAAAAGTTAAGTATCTTAGCATTTGCTTCCCTTTTTAATTTAGTATATTTTATAGATTTTTTATTAAATATATGTGCTACAAAAAAGCCTAGCATGTATATAGCGAGCGTTATTATAACGATTGGTATATCTAGATAAGCTAAAACTACAAGAGTACCTATAAGCCTAACTAAACCCATGAAAGATGGTCTACATATTCCAGTTGTATACCATCTTGGAAGTTCTTTAGTATCATTCACTATATTTTCTAGTATCTCTCCTACTTTTATCTTATCTATACTGCTCTGATTCAGATTTTGCAATTTTACATATATTTTCTCACGATAGTCTGCACTAATTTCTTTTACAAGGCTATCATAAGTAAGATCTTCAAAAAATGTAAAAATAGCTCTTAAGATATTAATGCCAAAGTAACTAAGGCCAAGCATAATTATTAAATTTATATTTTTACTAGGTATTGCATATTCTACCATTACTATTGTATAGGCTATAAAAGCAACAATTGTAATACTAGCTAAGGTGCAGCCGAACTGCTACCTTTACTACCTGCTTTTTATAGTCTTTTAAAATTTCTTTTAACACTTTTATATTTCCTCTTCCTCTAAAATTTTATTATTATGGACATCTATAATATCTTTATATAGACTATCATTTTCCATTAACTCATCATGTGTCCCTGTTTTTATAGTTTTATCACGTATAAATAAAACCTTATCACATTTTTTTAAAGCTTCTTTATCATGTGATATAATGATGCTACCCATTTTCATTTTTATAATATTGTTTAGTATACTAAGTTTTGTCTTAGTATCAAGTTTTGATAGTGAATCATCAAAAATAATAAAACTATTTTCTTTAATTAAACTTCTTGCTATAGCTATTCTTTGTTTCTGCCCGCCTGAAATATTATTTCCACCTTTTCCTATCATATAATTTAGCTTATCGTCAAACTTGAGAACATCTTCATACATTTCAGATAATTTTAAAACCTCTATTACTTTTTTATCACTAACTTTCCTATTTGTTATATTTATATTATTTTTTACTGTATCTGTAAATAGATATGTATCTTGAAGAACTACTCCAATATAGTCTGTAATACTCTTTCTATTTACATTTTTTATATTATTCTCACCTATATAAATATCTCCTGTATAATTATAAAAACCAAATAGTGTTTTTGAAATGATAGTCTTTCCTGAGCCATTATCTCCTATTATAGCTACATTTTCACCTTTATTAATAGTAAAATTTAAGTTTTCTAGTATCATACTACCATTTATTTCTACTGATACATTTTTAAAAGTAATATTACCATCTAGCCTTACATAAGGATTTTCACAAGTATTTTCATCTAACTTCATAAGATCAGATAATTTTTTGTATGCAACTATAAATTCATTAATTTCTTTTAGTTTATCCACAGATTTATATACATACTCAAGTATTTTTGTACTATATGTTAAAAGTATTGATATTCCAGCTAAAGTAAGCTCTCCTTTTACAACTAAAATTCCACCAAAAAGCAATATAAAAGGCTCTTTAAAATTTCTTAAATTATGTGTTGTTATTCCGTATATTACTTTTAGTCTTGCAAGCTTTATATCTTTTCTCTTATATTCATTATTCATATTTATAAAATCTGATATTTCTTTATCTTGTCTGTTAAATATCTTCAGCATTTTAGATTCTTCTACAGCTATTGTAGTTTTATTAATTACTTCTTTATTCATTTCAACTGTATCTTCTACTAGAGGCTTAGAAACCCTAAAAAACCAAATTGAAATTATAACTATTAGCATGCAAATTATAGCAATAAATATCCCAACTGTAACATTTAATTTTAAAGTCTCAGCTACAGCAAATATTATTATAAATATTGTATCAAAGAAAATATTTATTTGAGAATTAAAAAACTCTGCATATGTAGCAGCATCATTATTAACTCTTTGTATTACATTAGATTTATCAATTTTACTAAACTCCATATACTCTATCTTAGGTATATGCTCTAAAATTATGTTCTTAACATTCCTGTTTATCCTTAAATTAAACTTTGTATTAACCTTGCTTTTTAAATAATTTACAATGAATATAAGTATGTTGACCACTATTAAAGTTAGTGCAAGAATTACTATTTTATATACTTTATTATCTAAGTAAAATAAACTACTTATTATCCACGGTATTACACTCTCATTTCCCATTATGACACCATCAAGAGCATACTTTATAAACATTGGGACATATATCAAAAGTTTGGAATATGCAATACTTAATATGATTGCACTTGCTAAATACAATTTTGCACCTTTTAGAGTTCTTCCAAAAAAACTATTTTTCATATTATTTCCTCTTTACATCTACGCTTGTATCTTTATAACACAAAAGTCTATTTTTATCAACAAAATTATACAAAAATTGCTACTCATTTTAAGTTGGTCTTTACATTTTATGTAAATTATGATATAATTACACAAATTAAAACAATGTAATTTGACTAAAACTAGGTCAAATAAAAACTGAAAAATTTGGAGGTAACAATTAATGAAATCTAAAATTATTATTACATCTATTGTTTTAGCGCTTGTGCTTATTATTACAGGATGTACAAACAGCAATACTGTTATAAATAATAGTGATATGCAAATAGCAATTACTAATTCATATGATGTATATGAAAGTTATACTTCTGAAGCACACTCTATAATTCCTGTAGAAACAACTACAGAAAGTTATAGCACTGCTATCAATGAAACATTTTTTAATTCATGTGAATATTTGATAGATGACTATGAAAATACACAGCCCTCTTTTAATCACCAGTTATTACCAACTGTAATAGATGGAAATTTTGAAGCTGCCTACGCGAAAGCATTAAGTGATGGATTTAAATCACCATCAGAAGAAACATACAATTTACTTATCAAATTTCAAGACAAAATTGAGAATGAACCGAGATTTGTTATAGTAGATGATGAAATAAGCATAATATGGACAAATCATGATATGCATCTTGTTATAGATGGTAATGAAACAGATTTAAAAGTATCAAACTCAATATATATGGAAGATTTGCCCTCAATTCCTGATAGCTTAGATGAACTTCAAAAATCATATGAAGATTATACTCATCAAAACTACGGTATAGCTGAAAATGCTTTTTTAGAAGATCTTTCTAAAAAGATGAATTCACTTTACCTTTATAAAGTAAGGTTCTATCAAAACTCTTCAAATGCCTGCGCTGTATATAGCTTAACTGAAAATGGAGATCTTTATATAAATGATATTACAGCCGAGGAATTTTTCCTAAAATAATTTTTAAAACACTACTAAAATATGATTAAACATATTTTAGTAGTGTTTTTCTTGTATAAAAATAAATATTATGATATCATCTTTATGTAATTAATTAGGAGGAAATATGTTAAACGTAAATTTTAGTCACAAAATAGAATGCGATTATAACTTATCAAATAAACATGGGTTTAAGAAAAAAGCTGGAAATGCAAAATATTATTATCAGTTAATATTTAATGAAGGTTTAGAAATGGATTTAGATGCACTTCATGAGCTATACAAGAAAGATATATCTTTTAAAATATTTGGACTTCATACAAATTTATATATAACAGATAATGGCTATGATGGCCTTTTTGTAGATATTAGTCCTAAAAATGACACCATAATTTTTGACAAAGAAAATAATACTTTTAAAATTACAAGTAACGTTATAGTATCAAAGTTTGTAAATTATACAATGGAAATGGGATATGATTTTGCAGCTTTTACAGGAATCCCAGGAATGATTGGTTCAGGAGTAGTTGGTAACTCTGGTTGGAATCCTACTAAAAAAAGCTTTAGCGACTATGTACAAGAAATAACTTTATATGACTTTAAAGAAGGAAAAGAAATTACAGTTAAACCTGATGAAAATTTCTTTGGTGATAGAGATAGCTTTATAAAAAGAGAAAATAGATATAAAACTAGATATTTTGTAAAAGAAGTTATATTAAAATCTGAATTTATTGGGAAAGAGTTAGTAAAGAAAAAATATAATGAACAGATAAATAAAAGAAGTACTTCACTAAAATTTGGTTTTGAAGAAGGATGTGCAGGCTCTTTATGGTCAAATGCACATTTAAGAAAACAAATAGGCAAATCTTTTCCAGATATAGTAAGAGAAAATGACTGTTTTAATTGTAATTATAATGGTGCAAAATATAGTGATTATGGTAGCAGATTTTTTATAACAGGTACAAATACAAACGATAAAGATGTTGCTAAACTATTTTCATATTCTATTAATAAAATAAAAGAACTCTTTAATATAACTCTTCACAAAGAAGTTTTAATTCTTGATAGTGATGGTGAGATTGATACTGACACTTTCATAAAAAGGAATAGTTAATAATAAAAATTTAAACATACCGACCACTATTTGATCGGTATGTTTTTATTTATCAAATAAACTATCTACTGCCTCTTTATAAATATCCTTAGCAATATGATAATCATTAGGATTAAGTCTTATATAATTTTCTAGCATTACACCACTATTTATTTCTAAAATCAAGAATTCACCATCTACAGTTTCTATTATATCAATACTACCAAAATTTAGATTTATTTCATCTGATGCATGTTTTGCAATTAAAGATAGTTTTTCTAGCAAAATATTATCTTCTACTCTTCTTGCTACTGAGCCTTGAGATAAGTTAAACTTCCAATTATATTTAAAACTTTCACCTTCTTTAAGCACTATGTCATACTTTTTATCTTGTAATTTATCTATAAAAAAGCCCTCATTAAATGAAATAAGAAGCTCTCTTATAGTTTTCTTTCCATCACCAATTACTATAGGTAACTTTTTTACATATATGAGCTTTACCTTACCATTTAACATTATTACCCTATATTCATGCTTTATGTCATAAAATGGAGATATACTAATAGAATGATTTTTTTCAAATAATTTATCCAGTATATTATTAATTTCATTTATATCACTCACATTATATACATCAATTCCACATGTACCACTATTTGGTTTTAATACTATATTATTTTTATTATCCCTAAAGTAATCCTTTACATATTCATATGTATTACATCCTACTGCATAATCTAATTTATTATTTTTACTATATACTATTCTATGTTCAGCAGTATTAATATTCTTGGATTTTAGAACTTCATATAATGCATATTTATCATCTATAATTTCACCTACTGCATGTAAATTTAAATCAAATTTATATCCAGATATAAATTTAGTTTTTGAATCTTTTTCTAGCATTATAACCCAGTCTTTAGATAAATAACTACATTTTATATCATTTTCATTACATATCTCATTAATAATTCTTTTAAATGTATTTTCCATAAGTCCTCTCTCCTTTTTACTTTATATTTTAACAATTATATGCCTTAATATCAATATATATAGTTTTGTTTTATAAAATTATTTAAAAGTACTGCTATTAAAACTTTTTATTTACTTTTTATGTAAAATATGATATAATACGAATATCAAAATATATCCTATTTCCAAAAAATAAATTTAAAGGAGAAAATAATAATGGGAAGAAAAACTAAAGTTTCTAAAGAGCAAGCTGATGTCAAGGTTGCTAAAGAGAGTAAAAAGAATGAGGAAGTTTCTGAAGAAATTCAATCATTCAAGGAAAACCTTACTAAAATAATTTTGAAGAAGGAGGAAGAAAAAGAAAAACCTACAGAAGTTGCTATACTTGCTGCTTTTAAAAGAGAATTAGATTTTTGTCTTGAAGAATTATATGATTTTGTAAGTTTTCATATTGATGGAAACCAGCTGTATAATTTTGGAAAATTAATATCATCACTTGGCTTGACTATAAAATCAACTCCTACCCGTTTTGACGATTATTATATTGTAGAATTACCTAAAAAAATTGATGGAAGTAATAATAACAAAGAAGCAATAATTATATATAATAACTTCAAAGAAGAATTATCGAAAAAGATTTCTGAAAGAACAAAAATAATGGATAAGTTCTGCTTGGAAATAAAAGAAGATTTGCAAAATGGAATATTTGACCAAGATTCAAATAAATATAATGTTGTTTTGACTTTGACTAAAAAGAATTTTGATTTCATAAAATTTGATGAAGATTTCGTGTTTAAGTACTTTGATAAGTATGGATTAATCTTCTGCGGTTTTCATCATGAAAATGTTGATAAAGAGACTAATACTATTAAATTAAATTTCCGTTTTACTTTAACCTAAAATCACCAAACGCTACAAAGACACATTCTTTGTAGCGTTTTTGCACATTATTATATTTATATTTTCATTATCTATATATCTCTTATAACATACTCAGTTACCTTACATTTTTCATCTAATAAAAACTTACCTTCAAATAATTTATCTTTAAATAAGTATGGAGTAAATTTCTCATTTTGGTCAAATTGTTTGATTTTATTTAAATCTTCAAAATTTATCCATTCTAAAGTTCCTTCTTGAGAAGATGTCTTAAGCTCACCTTCAAACTCTTCAGCAGTATATATAAATATATTTCCCTGTACACAATCTTTCCAATAAGATATACCTTGAAGCTTAGGATTAATTAATTTAAGCCCTGTTTCTTCATAAAATTCTCTTAAAACGCAGTCAAGTGATGATTCACCATCTTCAAATTTTCCTCCAGGTGGTGCATAAACCTGTCCCCACTTTTTATAAAATTTAATCATGAGTACTTTATTATCTTTCTTTAAGTAACATACAGAACTACACAGATGTGGCAGTCTATGATTTTTCACTTCAAATACTACTATTCCATTTTCTTTAATTTCCTCTTTGCTATAATATCCCTTTTGGTAAAAAGAATTACAAGCACTTTGAAAGTCAGGATGCCTGTTACTAAAATCTTCTTCAAAATGTGATGATATAGCATCCTCTAATGAATTAAAATTTTCAATATTATTGACATCCATTAATATTTTTTCTTCTTCATTTGATAGTTTTGAAAATTCTATTATATCTCCAACTCTAACAAGCTTTCTTTTTTCATCATTAACCCTATATTCCCTCTTTTTTTCTTTATTTTTCATTCTTTCAAATGCACTATCATTTAATTTCATTTTGTGTAACATATTTATCCTCCTAAAAATATGTGTCTGAAACCATACTTATACTAGTTTCCACCTAATTAATTTTTTATATTATACATGACTAAACTTAAATTTGTCAAGGAAATAATTCTTTATTGACTTTTTATGTAAATCATGCTATAATATTAAAGTTCAGTTTAATACAATTTTAAAAAATTTTAAAAATGAAAGGATCATAACTATGGGAAATCTTAATACAAATGTTAACAAAGAAATTCTTGATCAAAACAATTCTGATGTAACTGCAAATGATCAGAATTTGGTATCTGAGCTTATATCTTTCATATCTGAGAAAGAAGAGCAAAAACGCTTAGAGGAAGAAAAGAAAAAAAATAATTTTACAAAAGAATACTTGCTCAACTGCTTTGACGAAGCTCTTGAAAAATGCCTCAAAAATATTGAAAATTTCGTAAGATTTGAAATAAAAATATCTTCAGCAAAGGACTGCTACAACTTTAAGCAGAATGCTGAAGACCTTGGGTTTGAAGCAACTTTTACTTCTGGTATCACTAAAGAGGACTTTTATATAATAACTCTTTCTAGCGATAAATCAATTGAGGTAAAAAGAAGACTTGACAGCTTCAACGAAAAACTCAAGGATAAAAAGGATACTACAGAAATTTGTGTCAAAAATATTTGTAATACCGTGAAATTAAAACTCCACAACAAAGATTTTTTGCATTCTATTTCTGAAGAAAATGAAGAAAAGAAAGTTGCAAAATTAACTGTTAAGTATCCTGCACTTAAAACCAAATTTGAAAACTCTGTCGCCAAAAGCTTCTTCAACAGTTTGAACCTCAATTTCAAAGGTTTTGAAGGAAATGATAATTGGGTCTTCGATATTCCCATCCCAAAAGATTGCTTAAAAAACTAAACATCAAATAAAACGCTATAGGAACACGTTTCCTATAGCGTTTCGTGTTTATTTACAATAT
>CAZXLZ010000011.1:0-28144 GCA_964642045.1 uncultured Clostridiaceae bacterium | reverse complement strand
ATTGATGAATTTGTCCTATTTGCAAGTAAAAAATCTGAAGGAAAAGAAATTAAATTTATGGATAAAACCTATGTAATTAAAGAACTTAACGAAGAAAATATACGAAGTGAAGAATTTAATTACGCACTTTTTTCAGCAGGAGCTGAAGTCAGTAAAAAATATGCTAAAGTTTTTGCTGAAAATGGCTGCATTGTAATAGATAACAGTAGTTATTTTAGGCTAAATGATGATGTACCTTTAGTTGTTCCTGAAGTAAATATGTCTGATGCTTTTAATAACAAAGGAATAATTGCAAATCCAAATTGTTCTACTATTCAAATGATGCTTCCACTTAAAGCTTTAGATGACAAATTTGGTATTAAAAGAGTAGTATGTTCTACTTATCAGGCAGTAAGTGGAGCAGGCATTTCTGGACTTACTGATTTAAGAAACAAGGAGGCTAAAAAATTCCCTTACAAAATAGCTAATAACTGTATTCCACAAATAGATGTATTCTTAGAAAATGATTATACAAAAGAGGAAATGAAAATGATTGAAGAATCAAAAAAAATACTTCATAGAGATGATTTAAAAATAACTGCTACATGTGTACGCGTACCTATAGAAAATTCACACTCAGAAAGTATAAATATAACTCTAAAAAAGGAATTTTATATGAGAGATATTATAGAGTGTTTATCTAACTTTGAAAATATTATACTTTTAAATGATAATGAGAATCTGAAATATCCTCTAAATGAAATAGCAAATGGTACAGATAATGTATATGTAGGTAGAATTCGTAGAGATTATTCAGAGGAAAACACAATTAATATATGGGTAGTTGCAGATAACATTAGAAAAGGTGCAGCATCAAACGCTGTACAGATACTTGAAAGACTACTAAAATAAATATTACTTACATATTAATAAATGTATAAATAGGTAAAAGTTAAATAAGCTAAATCTAAAAATAATACAACTTTTTAGATTTAGCTTATAATAGCTTAACTTATCTATATCACAAACACCAAAGTATAATACACAGCAAATGCTAGTAACATAACTACTCCATTTTTTCTTGTTATTTTTCTGTCCGTTTTTGAAAATATCATAAGCATGAGTGGCGAAAGTACAAGGAAAATAAAATCTAAATAACTAAATGACGCAGCTGTTATTTTTCCAAACATTGAAACCGGAAGTGCAAGAACTACACCAATATTAAAAATATTACTTCCTATAATATTACCAACCATTAAGTCTTGCTCTTTTTTCTTTGCCGAAATTATAGTTGTAACAAGCTCAGGGAGTGATGTACCAAAAGCTACAATTGTAAGAGATATTACTCTTTGACTTATACCAATGCTCTCAGCTATTTTACTTGCACCATCAACCACAAAATTACTTCCAATAATTATTCCAGCGAGTCCCAAAATTATAAATAATAATGATTTACCGAAGGCCAAACGTTTTTATCTCTTCACTTTCTTCTTCTACTCTCTTATTTTTAGCAAGCGTTATAGTGTAGTAGATGAATATAAAGAAGGCAAATAGAATAACCAATCCATCAGACCTTGTTATTTCATTTGTGAGGCTTCCATCTAAACCTATATCTAAGAAAGAGAATATAAGCATAAGTGATAGTAGTATACAAAGCGGAAGCTCTTTTTTTACCGTATTATCTTTTATTTTTATAGGATAAATTATGGCTGCAATTCCAAGTATTAATAGAATATTAGTAATATTACTACCAATTACGTTACCAATCACCATATCAGAATTTCCGCTAATTAAAGCTTTAACAGATACTGCAAATTCTGGAGCACTTGTTCCAAAGGCAACTATTGTAAGTCCTATAAGCATTTTTGATACTTTAAAGTTTCTAGCAGTTGATGAAGCACCATCTACAAATATATCTGCACCTTTTATAAGAAAAACAAATCCAATTATTAATATTAGTATTTGAAAAATCATATATACCTCTCCTCAAAAAAATTTTAAATAGAGAACTTAAGAAAAAGTTCTCTATAAAAATCATTATTCAAAATTAACTATCGCTGTAAAGTCATTTTTAAGACTTGCACCACCAACTAATGCACCATCAATATCTTCTTTAGAAAGTATCTCTGACACATTTTTAGTACTCACACTTCCTCCATACTGAATTCTTACATTTTCTGCTACAGAAGGAGTATACAGTCTAGACACAGTCTTCCTTATAAACTTGCACATTTCTTCTGCTTCATCAGCTGTAGCTGTAACGCCTGTACCTATTGCCCAAATTGGTTCATATGCTATAACTAGCTTTCTTTTTACACTTTCAGCATCTATTTCTTTTAATGCACCTTTTAACTGACTTTCTATAACATCAAACATGCTATTTTCTTTTCTTTCTTCTAAAGTTTCACCTACACAAATTATAGGTATAATATCATTTGCAAGAAGCGCTTTTGCCTTGTTATTTATCATTTCATCTGTTTCATTAAATAAAGTTCTTCTTTCACTATGACCAATTATACAATATTTTACATCTAAAGCTTTAAGCATTGGAGCTGAAGTTTCACCAGTAAAAGCACCACTTTCTTCAAAATATACATTCTGCGCACCAAGCATAACATTTTTTTCATCTAAAATATTAGAAAATCTATCAAGTAGTGTAAAATTTGGGCACACAACAACATCTACATCTGCCGTATTTATATTATCTATTATAGAATATATAAAATCTTCACCTTGACTTGCTGTGTAATTCATTTTCCAATTTCCAGCTATAATCTTTTTTCTCATATATACCACATCCTAATTTAATATTATATACTTTGATACTCTATCATCATTTATCCAGCTTGGCTCTATACTTTTGTCTTTAAACTTAAATTTAATACTTCCTTTATCATCTACTGAATAACTACCAATATAATAAGTTGATTTATTATTTACAATTTTATTCCAGGTTTTGGCTTTCAATTCATTATTTATATCATTAAGTACATTTTTTAGACCACTATCACTTATAGTCATATTTTCAACTATATATGTGCCTACAAGCCCTTGAAGCCTATTCATTTCACTCTCAAATTTTTCTAATTCTCCATCTCTATTATACATACTTACTATTTCTGTGCTATATTTTGAAACATCAAGCGTTGTAAATATTGTATCATCTGTAAGTTCTATTTTCTTAGACATATTTATTGCTATAATCACAATAGCACTTGCAAATATTATAGCTGCAATTAGTATAATAAGAAGAATTGTTACCTGAAACTTATTTAGTTTTGATTCCTTTAATTTTCTTTGCATTTGTCTATCTTTCATTTTTTGTTTCTTTGGACTATCCACAGAAACATATAAATCTTTGTTTGCACAAAGCCTTTCACCCATGTTATTATTATAATATGACATATTACTTATCCTCTAATGCTACTATTCCTGGAAGCTCTTTTCCTTCCATAAATTCAAGTGATGCTCCACCACCAGTAGAAACATGATTCATTTTTTCTTCAAGTCCAAATTTTTCTACTGCTGCAGCAGAATCTCCCCCACCAATTATAGTTACAGCTTCAGATTCAGCCATAGCAAGAGCTATTGCTTTTGTTCCCATCTCAAACGCAGGTATCTCAAATACTCCAACTGGTCCATTCCAAACTACAGTACCTGCTCTTAAGATTTCTTCTGTATATTCTTTAATCGTTTCCTCACCAATATCTACACCTGCCATACCTTCTGGCACCTCATTTATTGCCGCTGTTTTATAAATGGCATTTTCAGATATTTCATTTGCTACAACATGATCTTTTGGAAGTATAAATCTTATATTCTTTTCTTCTGCTTTTTTTAATATCTCAAGTGCAACATCCAATTTATCATCCTCAACTAATGAATTTCCAACGTTATATCCCATAGCTTTCTCAAATGTATATACCATTGCTCCACCTATAAGCATTGTATCTACTTTATCCATAAGGTTTGTTAAAACAGATATCTTACTTGAAACTTTTGCACCGCCAATTATTGCTACAAGTGGTCTTACTGGTTCATTTATTCCCTTATCTAATGCAAGAAGCTCTTTTTCTATTAAAAATCCACAAACTGATGGTAAAAACTTAGTTACACCATAAGTTGAAGCGTGTGCTCTATGAGCTGTACCAAAAGCATCATTTACAAATACATCATAACTCGATGCAAGCTCCTTAGCAAACTGTTCATCATTTGCTTCTTCTTCCTCATGCATTCTTAAATTTTCTAAAAGAATAACATCTCCATTTTTCATATTTTTTACTGCTTCTTTTACTTCATTACCAATACAGTCACTTAAAAATAATACATCTTTATCTAAAAGTTCAGAAAGTCTATCTGCTACTGGTTTTAATGAAATATTTTGTCCAGTTTTTCCAATGTGTGAGCAAAGAATTACTTTAGCTCCTGCATTTATTAAATATTCTATAGTTTTTAAAGATTCAACTATTCTTTTATCACTTGTAATTTTAGTCTTAGTATCCCTATCCAAAGGAACATTAAAATCACATCTAACTAATACTCTTTTTGAGCTAACAGCGATGTCTCTTACACTTTTTTTCTCTACCATAAATTCTCCTTTAAAAAACAACATAGCCATACTTTAATACATGGCTATGTTACTTTCATTTAAATTATTTGTTATCTACCTCAGCCATATGATTAATTAAATCTAACACTTTATTAGAATAACCCCATTCATTATCATACCAAGAAACTAGTTTTACAAAATTATCATTTAAAGCAATTCCGGCTTTAACATCAAATATTGATGTGTGACTATCATGTATAAAATCAGAAGAAACGACTGCTTCATCAGTCCAAGACATTACGCCTTTAAGCTCACCATCACAAGCCTCTTTTACTTTTTCTACTATTTCATCATAAGTAGCTTTTTTTTCTAATCTACAAGTAAGATCAACTACTGAAACATCAAGTGTAGGTACTCTAAATGACATACCTGTTAATTTTCCACTAAGTTCTGGTATTACTTTACCAACAGCCTTAGCTGCTCCTGTTGAAGATGGGATTATGTTGTATGTTGCAGCTCTTCCACCTCTCCAATCTTTTTTAGATGGTCCATCAACAGTTTTTTGTGTAGCTGTTACAGAATGTACTGTAGTCATAAGACCTTCTACTATACCAAAATTATCATTTATAACTTTAGCAAGTGGTGCTAAACAGTTTGTTGTACAAGATGCATTTGATACAACATTCATACTTTTATCATATTTATCATGATTTACACCATATACAAACATTGGTGCATCAGCTGAAGGTGCAGATATAACAACTTTTTTTGCTCCTCCAACGAAATGCGCAGATGCCTTTTCAGTTGTTGTAAAAGCTCCTGATGATTCAACTATATACTCTGCTCCAGCATCAGCCCAAGCAATATCTTTTGGATCCATACAGTTAAACACTTTTATTCTTTTACCATCTACTACTAAATCTTCACCGTCTATTTCTACTTTATTTTGAAGTCTTCCATGTATAGTATCATATTCTAACATATACTTCATGTAGTCTAAATCTATAAATGGATCATTTATAGCAACTACATCAATATCTTTCCTTTCTAAAGAACTTCTTAAAACAAGTCTCCCTATTCTTCCAAATCCGTTAATTCCAACTTTTATAACCATATATTTTCCTCCTTAATATATTTTTTACAGCTATATTTTACACCAAAGATAGTTAAAATGCAACACAAAAATAAATTATTTAAAAATGTGACATTATTAGCGAAAAAAACTATCTAAGCTTAACTTTTTCATTATCATTCCATACAATTACAATTTTAGTACTAGGTAGTACATCATACATAAGCCTAAATTTTTCTCCTTCTCCTACATCTAATGCATCAAAGCTATCAGTTACGCTTGATGTATAATTATATACTAAAATATTATTCTTATTATGATCATAAGCTGGCACATAAATTATATCTTTATCTATGTTATCTAAAACATATTTATCCCTTAATTCTTTATATTCATTATAATCATGAAATACATAGATATAATCTATCACTAAGAATATACCATAAACAAAAATAACTAAACACATAATTATTATAACTTTCAATTTGATATTTTTTAAAAGCTCATAAAGAATAAATATTATAGTAATATTGATGTATACATTAAATATATTTATGGCCCTTTCTATTACATAATAGTAGGCAAAAAATATCAAAGGCAATATAGATAAGCTAGATATTAAAATTAATATATACTTTTCTAAAAGCTCTTTAGTAAATTTATACTTTATTATATATATTAAACTTAAGATTATAAGAATCAAAAATAATATACATCTACCATTAAAAAAGTACGTTTTAAATTTTTCAAAAGCCTCTTTTGATTTTTCTAAATTTATAATGAGTTCTGTTCTTGATATATCATGAAAAAATAGTATCAAATAGCCTAAGCATAACATAATCAGTGGACACAAGTAATATATACTTATCTTTTTTGTCTTTATTATTTTAACTATATTAAATATAAACATAGATAAAATAGTAGTAGCTATAGCAGCTTCTGAACCAAAACCTGTAACAAAACATAAAAGCAAATATAAGATGAATTTAACATCTATTTTTTTATTATCTTCTTTATCATATTTTTTATTTCTAAATGGTATAAGTATAATTAGTATTAGGAGTATTGTTGGTAAATGATTACATATTCCTCCCATCCATAAAAAACTATCAGCTATTCCTGGATAAACTGTTATACACATTATATATGTAAGTAAAATAAGGAATGCTATAAGCGGTTTATTTTCACTATATTTTTTATTTCCTACCGCATGATATACAATTAAATTTGACAAAGCTATCATAAATAATCCATCTATAACAAAGAATATTACATTTGGAAATGCGCCAAGTCCGAAATATATAATCTCTCCTATTCTACTATTCCATGTTGTAATCCTAAATTTAACATATTCCATCCTTTGAGCAAAATTCATATCAGAAAAATTATAATAACTACAAGCAATATAATCATCTGATCCTAGCATTCCCACATGTGAAATTATAATAATTTGAAATATAAAAATTATTAAATTGATAAGTAAAATATATCTATTCTTTCTTATATAATTTAATATGTTACCATTATTAAACTTTTCCATATATCCCCCTATATATTATTAGTTTTTATATAAGTTTCTACCTTTATCTATGTCTGTTACAAGTACAACTTGAGCACTATCTGGTATTTGATACATTCTCCTTATTCCTTCTTCCCATTCTGCATCTTCATCATCAAATCTTTTAACTACAGTTTTATCATAATTATATACTAACTTATTTGTAACTCTATAATCATATAATGGTACATAAATTACATCATTCTCTAATTGATTAATAATATACTCTTTCCTAATTGCTTGATATTCGTTATAATCATCAGCAGAATGACAATAATTTAATGCTAAAAATATTAAAAAAACAAGTAATATAAAGCTTAGAATAATTAATTTATTTTTCTTAATTTGCTCTAAAAAAGTATGAATAATAAAAATAATTGAAATATTAATACTTATACTAAATATAATTATAGCTCTTTCCGAGTAATAAGCAAAAATAAGTATAGCAATAACTGCTACAAAAGATATAAGTATCCATATATATTTTTCCATTAATTCTTTTGTAAACTTATACTTAAAAATATATATTATGCTAAAAACAGCAAATACTGAAAATATTGCTATTCTACATTTCCAAAAATATACATTAAAAAGGTTTATAGCCAGTATAGTACTTTCTAAATCTAAGTATCCATTAACTCTATTTGGATTATGTTTTAAAAATATTATAAATCCTATACACATTACTAAAAATGGCAATAAATAAAAAATATTGATTTTCTTTTTCCTTACAAATATTAATATGTTATATATAAGCATAGCTACCATTACCGAAATGATAGCTCCTTCTGATCCGAATGCACAAACAAAACAAAATGCTAAGTATAAAATATACTTAAAACTGAATTTGGATTTTTTTTCATCTTTATAACTGTTATTTTTAAATGGAAGTAATGCAAATAGTAATAACATTATAGAAAAGGCGTGATTACATACAGAGCCCATCCATAAGAAACTATCAGTTATTCCAGGATAAATTGTTATAAAAAATACATATGTTAACAAATTAAGAAATGCTACAGTTGAACTTTTTTTAGAATATTTTTCCTTACCAACTGCGTAATATACAATTAAATTAGAAAGTGTTACTATAATCATAGCATTAACTATCCAAAATACTACACTTGGAAATGCACCTATCCAAAAGTAAATAAATTCACCTAGTCTACAATTCCAATTTTGCATCCTATCATTTACTTGATTGACTTTTTCTGTAAAGGTCATGTACGGTGCATTATAATAAGTAGAAGCATAATAATCATCCCATCCATGTCTTCCAACATGAGATATTATAATAAACTGACAAATAAATATTATTAAATTCGAAATAACAATATATTTATTATTTTTTATATAATCTATAATTTTACTTTTCATATTATCTTAATATATAATTATCTTACATATCCTTCAGATTTATTAATAGTTTTAGCTACTGGAGATTTTTGCTTCTTTTCTTCTTTTTCTTGGATGTTATTTTCTTTAGATTTAACTACCTTCTCTTTCTTATTCAATCTTTCTTTTGCAGGTCTTGCTTTAACTGCAACTTTCTTTACCCTTTCAGACATTTTCTTTCTTTCTATTGCAGGGTTCATTATATATCTAAAGAAATATTCTACATAAAGTTCAGTTGCTTGCTTACGAGTAAGCTTTTTCTTAGATTTTCTGCTATCCATAGAATCTTCTATATAAAAAACTCCATTATCATATACTAAGCAAGCCTTACCATCAACAAAAATTACTCTTTTCCCAGTCGTTTTAACATCTACCTCATCTAAAGTATTCAAAAAGTTAACATTTTCATTTGCTTCCATAAGAATTTTGTTCATCTCTTCAGTAGATAGTTTTTTTTCATTTTTCATTTGTTTTTCAACAAATCTCTTTATCTCTTCAAGATTTTCTTGTCTTTCTACTTTTTCCATATTTCCCCCTTAAATTTTTTCTATTACATCTATAGACATATTGATTATTTCATCTAATCTAGATATGTTTTTAGTTATATAAAGATATCCAATAAGTGCCTCAAATCCTGTTGCCTTTTTATATTCTATAACTTCTGCATGTTTAGAAATACTACCAACATTTGTATTTCTTCCACGCTTATATATTTCCTCTTCTTCTAAAAATAACTTTTCCAATATATTATCCACAATCTTTGACTGCGATTTTGCACTTACATATTTTACTGACAATCTATGTAACTCGCCAGTATTTTTTGAACTATGTGATGCCAAATAACTTCTAATATATACGTTATATACAGCATCGCCAATAAATGCAAGTGTTTGATTAGATATTATGTCTAAATTTATATCGTCTATGTACCTATCCATAATTTACCGTCCTTTAAACTACTGATATTATATAATATTATAATTTATTTAGCAAGACAAATAATAAAATGCATGTGAAAAAATTCACATGCAATAAGCTTTTAGACTCTAATAATTTCTTCATATGTCAGGTCACATTCCTCTTTAAAAACACCAGTATACTCTCTACGGTAGTAATCCATATAATACTTTTCCTCATCGCTACATCCTCCATGTCCAAATGCTATACGACTTCCAACTCCCACAAGAAGTTCTAAATATAATTCTTCAGTAATTTCGAAGTGATACTGTTCTTTCAGCACCTTTTCACACATACATTTAAAAAGTTTATATACTGCAGTTTTAGAGATATTTTTTGAGTTAGGTATTTCAAATCCTTTAGCAATCATTTTTACAAATGCTTCTATCCCATATGATCTATCATCATTTCTTAACCTAGATACGTTAAATAAACACTCTGTAAATTCAGTCAAATTAGATTCTTTAATTTGCTGATTATCATCCATCTGCTTTGCTATCTCTTCCATTTCAATTACTATAATATTCATTTAAGACCTCCAAAATTATTTTTGATCTAGTTTTTAAGCTGTAGAATTATATCATCCTTTCATAATTATGTGAATTTTGTTT
Source organism: uncultured Clostridiaceae bacterium (assembly GCA_964642045.1). Classification (GTDB taxonomy): domain Bacteria; phylum Bacillota; class Clostridia; order TANB77; family CAG-465; genus RGIG5057. The sequence continues at coordinate 18,023 of CAZXLZ010000011.1, read as the reverse complement.
AAAATAAATTAGAGGTGTTTGCTATAAAAAGTCACACCTCTAATATAAAAATTTATTTTTCCATCCTCATTTCTATGCTTGATAATGCCTCTTTAAGAACATCAGAAAATGAATTCTCTATGCCACTAAAGCACTCACTTGATAAAACCTGTATACGAGTTATCTCCAGTTTTTGGATACTATTTTCATCCTTAACGCTGCCTGCAAAAAGGCGCTGAGATACATCAATAATACGAGTAAACAGCTCTTCTTCATCTTCTGAAATGCTCGATGTGAGCCCCTCAAACTTTGCTCTTTTATATATTAAATTAAGTAACTTCCAATAGAAACTATCAGTGTCTACACTAACATCTGCATCTGAAAAAACTTTAGCGTATACTTTTTCAAAATGCTTCATCGCCTTTTCTTTCTTTTCTTTTCCAAGCCGTGATATAATGCACAATACATGTGCAAAGTCGGATAGTTTTGGATTTGAGTTAATATGATTATTTCCCAAATCATTAATGAGTTCATACAAGTTCGTCAACTTTACTTCCTCCTGTAATAAATTATTATTTTAAGTAAATTTCATTTACTTTCCGACATTTTATCATAATTCTTACCAAAAGTCAAATAAATACTAATATATACATATCCAAACTATTTTATTATCTCAAGTGGTGTATAATTTGCCATAAGTCTTTTAAAACCTGCAGTTTCAAAATTAATTTCTAGTTTATTATCATCACCTTCCGGCTCTATATTCATAATTACACCTACTCCAAATTTTTTATGTTTTACAGTATCACCAATAGAATATGTTACTTTTACATTATCTGCCATCACAACACTTGAAGAGCTTTTCATATTACTTAAGAAGCTATCTACACTAACTCCAAACTTATTCTTTCCAAAACTACTAGCTTTTCCGAAGTCTGATGAACTAGCCTTAGTTACCGTCATTTTGCTTGCCCTTGCAAATTCATTATTTAGGAACATGTCATGCTTAGTATTTCTTTCAAAAGTATCATTTTCAAATGCATCTTCATCATAAAGTGATTTTGGTACTTCCTCTATGAACCTTGAAGGTATCGTATAAGTAGTTGAACCATAAAGGGTTCTTTTATTTGCACATGTGATAAATAGCTTCTTTTTTGCTCTCGTTATACCAACATAACAAAGTCTTCTTTCTTCCTCTACTTTCTCATCTTCTTCAATAGATCTATTAGATGGGAAAAGTCCCTCTTCCATTCCAACTAAAAATACAGTATCAAATTCAAGACCTTTTGCGCTATGAAGAGTCATAAGAGTAACACTTTCTGTCTCTTCTTGTAAATTATCGACATCTGCAACTAAAGCTATAGAATCTAAGAAATCGCCAAGTGTATTGTCTGCATTTTCTTTTTCAAACTCCATTGCAACACCAATATACTCCATTAAGTTTTCCATTCTATTTTGTGCTTCACGGCTATCTTCTTCATTTAGCATATCTTCATATCCTGAAATTTTTATTATTTCCTTCATAAGCTCAGATACAGCTAATTTTTCTTTTTTCTCCATAAGCTCAAAAATTATATCTCTAAAGCATAGAATATTTGATCCTCCACGAATAGATATATAACTATTGCTGTCCTTAATTACATCCCATAAGCTTATATTTCTTTCTTTTGAAATAGCTTCGAGTTTATCTACAGCGCCATCACCAATACCACGTTTTGGTACATTTATTATTCTTTTTAATGATACAACATCGCTTGTATTTTGTAAAAATTTCATATATGCAGTTAAATCTTTTATCTCTTTTCTAGAATAGAATTTTAGACCGCCAATTAATTTATATGGTGTAGAAGCTTTCATGAATACTTCTTCAATTACTCTGGACTGTGCATTAGTTCTAAAAAGAACTGCAAAATCTGAGTATTTCTTATTCTCTTTTCTACACATTTCATCTATCTTGTCAACTACAAACTCGATTTCTGCATACTCATTATTTGCCTTATTAAATGTTATCTTATCCCCTTCTTCATTCTCAGTCCATAAATTCTTATCTATTTTAGAATCATTATTTTTTATTACATTATTTGCAGCATCAAGTATTGTCTTAGTACTCCTATAATTTTCCTCAAGCTTAACAATTTTTGCACCATCAAATTCTTTCTCAAAATTCAGAATGTTTGATATGTCTGCACCTCTCCAACCATATATACTTTGAGATTCATCGCCAACAACGCATATCCTGCCATGACTTGAAGCAAGCATACTTATTAAGTTAAACTGTATTTTATTTGTATCTTGATACTCATCAACTAATATATACTTAAATTTATTTTGGTAGTACTCTAATCTATCAGGATTTTCTAAAAATACTTTTACTGTTAGCATTATTATATCATCAAAATCTATAGCATTATATGATTTCATATCATTAGCATACTCTCTATATACTTTGCCTATTTGCTCTCTTCTATAATCTCCAGATACTTCTAGTAAATATTTTTCTGGAGTTTTCATCTCATCTTTAGCCTTAGAAATTTCATAGCCAATAGAATTTACTGGTAGCTGTTTTTCATCTATGTTAAGTTTCTTTAATTCTTCTTTTATAAGCTTCTCTTTATCAAGCTCATCAAATATATTAAAGTCCCTGCTATACCCTAAAAGTTCAATTTCCCTTTTTAATATTCTTACACAAACTGAGTGAAAAGTTCCAAGCCATACCTCATTTCCACTTTCACAAAGCTTAAGAGCTCTTTCTTTCATTTCTCTTGCTGCTTTATTAGTAAACGTTATAGCAAGTATCTCCCAAGGTTTAACTATCCCTTGCTCTATAAGATACGCTATTTTATACGTAAGCACTCTTGTCTTTCCACTTCCAGCACCAGCTAAAATTAGAAGTGGACCATCTGTATATTCCACTGCTTCTTTCTGTCTATCATTTAATCCTTCTAAAAATTTACTCAAAATACCTCTCTCCTTTTATACTTAATTATTTATTAAAACTACACTACCATAGTCTATAATATCCTCACCTTTAAAATCGATAAAAGTGTATCCATTTTTAATTAAAAATTCCTCTAGAATAGCTTTTTCTTTTAGCTTGTCCCTATCTCCAAAAAGTATAAATTTATTATCTATTACACATGTTGCTCCACCTATAAAGCCTGTCATATTAGAATAACTACCATTTTCGTCTAAAAGCTTTATATTCTCATTATGTACATATAATACATTAAATCCTCTTTCTTCTAATTTAACTTTTATACCTATATCTGATGTTATATAATTTTCATCGTTTAAAGCAATCAAACTACATTTTGTATATCCCTGATTTACGTTTATAACTTCTAATTTATTCTTTTTAATCTCTTTTTTTAGTCTATCAGATATATATTTTTCTAAACATATAGCATACTTATTTGTAATACATACATTATACTTTATATCATTTGGATACAAATTTTCCACATTTTCCCCAAATACACAATCTGTTATTTTTTTATCAGTCATAATATTAGAAGAAGCTATAATCTTCTCTTTTACTCTGCATGCAAAAATATCAGGATGGGAAGATATCTCACTATACAAAATGTTGTTATTCAAAACTTTTATAACATTATATCCTAAACTTTTAAAATACTCTAAAAAAATAGGCTTCATCCTAAAGTCTACTAATATATCCATGATACATCTCCTGCATAAGACGATTATATCATATTTTATAATATAATGATAGATAATTTTTAAAAATAACTATATTAAATTAAATTCACATAGTTATTATGTATTATATAATATCTTAGAATTACAAAAAACCTAGTTAAACTCACATTTAACTAGGTTTTTAAACTACTTACCTAAAAAATTTATCTATTCTTTTGCTTATATATCGCTACTTCTAGAAAAAGTGTCCAGATCTCAGCTACTGAATTTCCCATATTCCGTCATTATTTGAATCTATAAGTTTAACTCCTGAATTCAGACAAACCAGTGGACGAAGACCACACTTGTCATAGTCATAGCTGTGAAAACCAATACTGCCACCAGAAATCACATCCATCAAGTAGCTCGCTCCTGTAAAATAACTTGAATTAGCCGAAAAAGATGCCAGCCATAATATATAAGTTCTATCTTCTTTATTTGGACGTACATATAAATCTCTTTTATTCCCGCTACCTATGCTTACACTTAAATCAAACTCTGCCTCACTTGCAAATTTCAATCCATATCCTTCTGCACCTGACGTATATCCTCCATATGTTTCATTTGCTGTTGTATAATAATGCAATTCTATTTTATTTTCATTTACCGTGTTATATGACTTTACAAACTGTTCTAATGTTGGAGCGCCTACCACACTTTTAGCCTTTCCCGCTGTATCTTTAAATTTTTCATAATATGCTGTATTACTTATTCTATCTATCAAATCTTGTCTACTTATGCTTGAATATACTGAGTAAACACCATTTGTACCAAATCCAGCAGATGATAAATAACTATTTTCTACATAATCTTCTGCTATTAAGTATATATTTGTATCCTCATAGAATATTCTCCATTTTACATCACATCCATTTTTTGGTGTGTAAGCTACGTAATCACCTATACTTGGTAGTGCCCATTGTGCATATAACGTTAGTGCTGTATTACCAGTATATTTTCCGCCTGCTGCATAACTTGTTCCACTTCCATCTGCTTTTGTATTCCAGCCTCCAAATGTATATCCTGTTCTTGTTGGCATTGTTGATGAAAGTGTTAAAGTTTGACCATGTGTTTTGGTTTGTGCTGATGGTGGATTTGATCCCCCATTTGCATTATACGTTACTTGATATGTATTACGTTCCCATATAGCATAATAATTTTTATTTGAGCTATATGTTGAATCTACTGTTACTACTGTTGTTGATGAACTACTTGTTGCCCAACCTTTGAATGTATAACCTGTTCTTGTTGGATTGCTAGGTTTTTCTAATTTCGTTCCATATGCTCCAGTTTTTGAAGCAAGAATTCCATTTGTGTAAATTGAATAAACATTACCGTCATTGATGTAGAATGTATATGTATACTCGTTAGCTGTCCATTTTGCATATAGTGTTACATTTCCTGCTGGTTTGTATTTTTCTCCTCCGTTATAATTTGTTCCACTTCCATCTGCTTTTGTATTCCAGCCTCCAAATATATATCCTGTTCTTGTTGGCGATGTTAGCGTTACTTCTGTTGTTGTATTTGTTGTTTTTCCTTCATAACTTGCTGTTACTGTATCTGTCGTTTTATCTGTATTTGGGAAAGTATATGTTCCAGCAGTTGTAGTTGAACTTAATGTTCCATTAAATGTCGTTGATTTTGTTAAACTTCCTTTAAATGTTACTGTTGTTGTTTTTGTTGCCTTCAAGCTTCCATTTATTGATCCAGTGTAATTATGATTTAGTGTTACTGTATAATCTGTATCAGTTATATCTTTTTCTTTTGTTGGCAATGTATATGAAAGCGTTGTTCCTGATTTTTGTGTATATGTTTTTGCTGCACTTAACGTATCTGTTGTTCCGTTTGAAGTTACCTTTATTGTTCCATCTTTTGGATCTACCACTAAGCTTGACTCATTCTGTGTCCAATGTGCTGTAAGTGTTACGTTTCCTGTTGGCGTATATGGAGAGGTTACTTTTGTTTCACCATTATACCATCCATCAAACGTATAGCCAGTTCTTGTTGGTGAAGGTAATGTTATACTTGATGATGTATCAGATAGTATAGATGATGTATAATTTGCTGTTATTTTGTCTGTAATTCCTCCTACAGATGGATATGTATATGTTCCATCTCCAGTAGTATTTGTTAATGTTCCTTTAAATGGTTCTGTTTTTTCTAAACTTCCTTGATATTCAGTTACTACTAATCTTGTTACACTGTCTGTTGTGTTACTTTGACCATTTCCATTATAGTTATATGTTACTGTATATTTTGTATTTACTGATGTACTTGTTTTAGTAGGTTTTTTATATGAAAGAGTTGATGAACATATTTGTTTATATGTCTTTTCTTCTGTTATTTCTACATCATTTATTTTTATACTTCCACCGTTTGGATCTACTATTAGATTAGATACATTTATTTCCCACTGTGCGTATAAATCTAAAGCACTATTTCCAGTATATTTTTCTCCTGCTGCGTATGTTGTTCCTGTTCCATCTTGTTTTGTATTCCACGTAGTAAATTTATACTCTGACTTTGCAAATGTATTTGCTAAAACTGTATAATCTGTATCTTGCACCTTTGTATCTGTTTTATTATCATTTGTTCCATTATTTGCATAATATGTTACTGTATATATTGCTTTTTCTGTATCTTGTGTAATATTTGCTGACTGTTTAGTATTTCCTGCTACATCTTTTACTACTACATAGCACGTATATTTTGTTCCTGAACTTAATCCCTCAATTGTTATCTCTTTTTCTTCTTCACCGTTTTCTACTTCTTCTGTAACTACCTTATCTCCTATATGGAATTCATAACTTACTATTCCAGATTTTGCATCTTCGCTCGTGCTATCTGCATCTTTTGCTACTGCTTTAAGCGTTAATGTATTTGTTGTTCCAGTTATATATGTAAGCGTTACTTGTTTTGGTGCTAATGTATCTATATTTGTTATTTCTTTATCATCTGCATACACATATGTTGATCCTTCTTTTGATAGTCTTGCCTTTATAATGCAGTTTTTAGTTATATTTATTTGATCTTCATTTCCATATATTTCTGTATAATTTGCACCATTATCTATACTATATTCTATTGTATAACCCTCTGGCACTTCTGTCATACCAATTGTTACAATTAATGGATCATCTGTTCCATCTTCATTTTTTAAGTTTGTATATGCTGTTTTATTTACTGATATTGTAGGTTTAGTACTTGATGTAGTTATTAATATTGTATCTGACTCAGTTTCATTTAATGCATTATCTCTTGCTACTACATATACTTCATAACTAGATGACATATCTAATTTACTTAATGTATATGTATTTTCCTTTATTGTTTCCTTTTTATACTCCTCACCATCTTTTAAAGTATAGACATCATATTCTTTTATTCCTGATTGTGCATATCCATCTCCTTCTATATCTTCTGCTGATATACTTATCGTAAAACTTGTTTCTTGTTCCGTTTCTTTTGTTACCACTACATTTACTGGTGCTTTTTTATCTATTACATCTATCGTATATGTACTTGTTGTACCTATTTCTTCACCATCGTCATTTATTATTCTTGCTATTATGTAGCAGTTATTTGATATTGTAACATTGCTATCTTTATCTATTAATTCTGTCCATTTTTTTGATTGTGAGTCATAGTATTCTAAGTGATATCCAGTTGTTATTATATTAGTTGAGATATTTGCTGTTATATTTTCTTTTGTGTATCTATTGTCTTTTAACAATGTACCATCACTATAATATAACGTGATTACTGGCATATCTGGTGCTATATTTGATTCTTCGTCACCCCTTCTTTTTAAGCCTAATATTTCTGCTACTTCGTCTCTTTTCTTCTTTACATTATCTTTATTTTCTATACTAGTATCATTATCTATCTCTAAATCTGTTTTTAATAACAGTTCTCCTTTATATACTGTGAATATATCTTTGTAATTTACCCCATGAAATTTCTCGTCCTTTATAGTTGGGACAAGCTTTTCTATATCATATGGAGGAGTATTTATAGACGATACATCTTCATACATGTCTTTCGTTAACATATTTGCTTTATATAGTTCTAAGTTAGTTGAGAATGCATCATAATCACTTTTTACTTTAGCAATAGTTGCATTACCTATTGGGTTATTCTTTGATAAATTAAGAATAGAAACTCCTGCTAATATTATGATTATTACTATTATTACTACTAATGTTATTAAGCTTATTCCTTTGTTTTTTCTCATATCTTTCTCCTATACTATGTTTACAGTAAGCATATATACATACCTTATATATACTTACAGTACTGTGCAAATATAGTATATTGTAAAAAAGAAAAAAACTCAAGCGACATAAATAATCTTTTCGCTTGAATTTTGTATTTTATCATATATTTTGTTAATTGTTACACTATTGTAACAATCTAACTTTAGAAGGCACCTCCGCCACCTCCACCTCCGGCCACCACCGCCGCCGCCGTGGAATCCACCTGATGATGAAGAACCTGAAGTTCCTGCATATGTTGCAGAAGAAACGCTAGAGTTAAATGAACTTATATGATTTCCCATATAAATATATGCGTAATTTCTGTTTATATCATCTTCACTAAGTCCTCTAGTTATTAATTCTTCTTTAAATTCTTTAGCAACTTTATCTGCTATACCGAAAAGGCAAGCAAATACCATGTATTTATCCCATAAAACTATCTCTATAGGGTATCTTTCTTTAAGTAAGCTATATTCTTTAAGGTATCTTTTTAGTCCCATAAGTCTATTATTTTCTTCAATATATTCTTCTTTAAGTTCAACACCAAATGAAGCTGTTAGAGCTATTAATAGTAAAATCTGAACTGACATTATAACAAGTATAGTAATCATTCTACCTGTTATATAATCAGATGGTGCAAATGCAAATATATTTATAACAAAGATTATAGCTAGCACTAATGTAGTAACAAGCACTCTTTTATATTTCTTAGCAGGCGCACCATTATATTTTGCTTTTTTCTCTTCAGTATCTATTTTTCCTATTCTAGTTCTAATACTACTTGCAAGAGACGTTTTATTGGCTAAGCTCTTAAATCTTTCATTAAGCTCAAATTCCTTATAATCTTCTATATTACTAGAAATAACATCACTACATTTTTGTAAAAATAGATAATTTAATATTATTTTTTCATAATCAGTTAGATTATCAAATTTAGCATCTTTATTCATGCTTATCATATATTTATATTTATCTTTATGCCCTGATATTTCTTTTCTTGCATCCATTTTTATTACTTTTTTATACGTAAGATCCATTATAGTTGCATTAATAACTTCACCTGAAACAGAAGATGAGTGAGGACTCTGCATTTTACTATATCCAATTAGACTATCCTTATCTAATATATCTGTAAATATTTCTGCTTTCTTATATTTTTTTATTATGTCTTTTCTACTTTTGCTATTTTTAATTATAACTATAAATTCTGTTATAACAGAAATAATAACTAAAAATATAAAATTTACATTGTATATTCTATTTTTCTTAATATTTTTAGCAAGCTCTTCTTCTATTTTTTCCAAAGCACTAAAATCATACTTTTCATTTTTTTGTTTTGAAATTCTATCTTTATCCATTATATCATTTGGAAATACTGCTCTTATATCAGCTGCTACACTTGATGATAAACGTGATATTTTACAAGTTATAGTTTTTCCATCATTATCAAATTCATTAATATTTCCAAATGTGTGAGCATACGCTGTAATTTTAGTTTCCTCTGGAAGCGTCAGTGTTATTACAATATCACTTAATGAGCATTCCCAATCTCCACCTATAAAGTTCCAATATATTTCTGCGTAATCTTCATAATTTACAACTACATCTTTTATAGTATAAGTATATTTAACATATTTAGATTTTCCATATTCAGCTGGAGAATATACTTTAACTCTTGCTACTGACTTTTCAGACCTAGTGTTTTCTATAGAATAATAACCATCCATTCCATTTTTCAGCATGCTTTCTGGCATAAGTTTTGCCTCTTTTACAAATCTAAAAGATGTATCTGATACATACGCTTTTATATCTGATATACCTGATGCTTGATACCTTTTTGAGCTAGCGTTCATATCATCCTTTTGTCCCTTATATATATAGCTATAAAGTATATCTCTATAAAGACCATTCATATCTTCATCAAAGCTATATCTTATGAGCTCGGTAACCTCCATGTCACCATTTTCTAAAATTTTAGCATTAATATTGTATGATTTTACACTATAATCTACTCCAAATACATTTGGAATAAGAACAATAGCTAAAATCATAACTACTAGAGAAATTTTCTTAAACATTTAATCCTCCTTATTTATATTTTTCATACTAAGAGCTACTTTATTTTTTTCTAAATCTATAGAAAGTACCCTTACTTTTACTACATCTCCTACGCTAAATTCTTTAGTTGGATCTTTTATAAATTTATCTGAAAGCTGTGAAATATGTACTAAGCCATCACCTTTTATTCCAATATCAACAAATGCTCCAAAATTTGTAACATTTCTTATTGTACCAGTCAAAACCATATTCTCTTTTAGATCAGTTATTTTAAGTATGTCACTTTTAACAACAACTGGTGGCATAGACTCTCTAAAATCTCTTCCTGGCTTTTTTAATTCCTCTACTATATCATTTATTGTATATTCACCAACATTTAGCTCTCTTGATAACTTAAACGCATCTACTATTTTCATTTTTTCTTCTAGTTCTTTTTCACTTTTGGCTCCCACTTTATTAATAATAAGAGTTGCTATTTCATAAGATTCAGGATGCACCATAGTTTTATCAAGTAAATTATCTGAATTCATAACTTTTAAAAATCCTGCGCATTGCTTATATGCTGCCTTGCCAAGTTTTGGAACTTTTAGAAGCTCTTCTCTTTTGGTAAATTTTCCATTTTCTTCTCTATATTTTACTATGTTTTCAGCAATAGATGAGTTTATACCAGACACATATGAAAGTAGTGATGGCGTTGCTGTATTTACATCTACACCAACAGTATTAACCGCATTTTCAACAACTCCTGTTAAACTTTCATCAAGTCTTTTTTGATTTACATCATGTTGATACTGTCCTACCCCTATACTTTTTGGATCTATTTTAACTAGCTCTGCTAGAGGATCTTCAAGCCTTCTTGCAATAGAAATAGCACCTCTTAGTGATACATTTATATCTGGATACTCTTTTGTAGCAAGCTTTGATGCTGAATATACACTTGCTCCTGCTTCGCTAACTATTGCATAATGCACCTCTTGTTTGCACTTTTTTATAACATCAGAAACAAATTTTTCTGACTCTCTAGAAGCTGTTCCATTACCTATTGCTATTATATTTACGTTATATTTTTCTATGAGATTAAGCATTTTTTTAGTAGAGCCTTCTATGTCATTTTGTGGCTCAGTAGGATATATTGTAGAAGTATCAAGAAGCTTTCCTGTTTCATCAATTATGGCAAGTTTACATCCTGTTCTAAAAGCTGGGTCAAATCCCATTATAGTAACATCTTTTAGTGGTGGACTAAGAAGCAGATTTTTAACATTAACTCCAAATACCTTAATAGCATTTTCTGATGCTTCCTCTGTTATATCAGACCTTATTTCACGTTCAATAGCTGGAAATATATAGTTTTTATAACTATTTTCTATAGAATCTATTATGTCATCAGTAAATATACATTCTCCTTTAATTACATTTTTCTTTAAAAAGTCAGTAGCCACAGTATCATCGATCTTAAAACTAACTTTTATAAATTTCTCTTTTTCTCCTCTATTTATTGCTAGAACTCTGTGCCCTGCAATTTTCTTTACATCTTCTGAAAAATCATAATACATTTCATATGTACTTTTCTCATCTTTATTTACTGCTTTTGTAACTATTTTTCCGGTTCTCAACGCAATAGATCTAATTTTAGTCCTATATTCTGGCACTTCAGAAATATTTTCACATATTATATCTTTTGCCCCATTTAATATATCATCTAGATTTGTAAGATTCTTTTCCTCATTTATATACTTAGAAAGTATATCTTCCTTTTTCCCCTCTTTTATATTTTGTTTCATTATTTCCTTAGCTAGAGGTTCTAGTCCAAATTCTTTTGCAATCGTTGCTTTAGTTCTCTTTTTTGGTTTAAATGGTCTATATATATCTTCAAGCTCTGCTAAAGTTTTAGCATTTTTAATACTTTCCATTATTTCATCTGTCATTTCTTCTAGCTCTGTTATGTGCCTTATAACGTCATCTTTTTTCTCCATGAAATTTCTTAAATAATTTAATCTATCATAAAGCTTCCTTAAAATTTCATCATCAAGATTTCCAGTTACTTCTTTCCTATACCTTGCTATAAAAGGAATGGTATTTCCCTCATCTATAAGCTTAAGTGTACTATCTACTTGCCTTTTTGTTATGCCAAGCTCATGAGCTAGCACTTCATTTATATTCTCCATCTTTCTTACCTACTTTTCATTTAAATTATATATTAAAATCTAAAAAATAGCAAGAAAAAAGAGCTGAAATTATCAGCTCCTTATAAATTTATTTATCAAGCAACAACTATATGATTTCCAATATCACCGTCATTATAAAGCCACTCTTTATGATCTTCTATAGGATACAAGAATGAAAATCCATTTATTTTTTCTTTCCTTTTTTGAAGAATTTTCAAAATAAACATTGCTATCGTTTCACCATTATATTCTTCCTTTGTGCCTGTTACCATTGTTACTTTCACCTTGTTTTTTTCACTTACATGTAAATCAGTAAATATATTAGAAAAAAGCATATCGTTATAAGTATAAAGAGATTTTCTAAACAGCGTTCCCAAGCAATTCATACCATTTTCTGTTTCAAAATGAAGTACAGGATCTATCCTTGAAAATGTTGCCACTTTAAGATATGGGTGTTTTTGTTTATTCCATAAAATGAAATCAGCCATTTCCACCCTTGCTCCCTTACATATATTTTCAAGGATAACAACAGGATCTAAATTTTTATGAAAATTATCTTTCTCATTATTATAATCTATAGTGCGCGGCAAATACTCTACTAAGGTTTCATCTATACTATACGCATCGGGAACAGATGTCATTATTAGTTTGTCTGTAGGATTTTTTAATACAAAATCTTGCAAGCTCCAAATATTCTTAAATAACTTTTCTTTGCCATACTCATTTATCATTTCTTTTTCTAATGAAAATCCAATATTACCTAAAACGTTTTTTCCAAAAATTTTGTATTTACTTTCACTAATCATATCATATTCCTCCATATTAATGTTATAATTATAAACTATTTTTCTTAACACAAATTATACTATTGGGCTCTATAAATGTCAATCTTAAAGTGCAGAATAGAATAATAAAAAAGTAAGGAGCTAGAAAATTCTAGTTCCTTACTTTTTTATTATCAATTCATTACGACAACAACATGATTTCCTATTTCATCGTTCTGGTAAAGCCAGTCTTTATTGGCATTTGTACCATACATGAATTGATAATCGGTAATACCAACCGATTCCAAAACAGGCTTTATTTGACTATCAATTGTTCCAATGTCCGGATACTCATAATCTGTGCAGGTTACGAGCCGGCAACAAATAGGATTATCATCCGTTACGCCTCTGCCATACGTCAGCTGGTTTATAATCTTTTTAAAGATGTATTCACCATGCTTCAAAATAGGATTTTTAAGTACTGTGCCCAGACAGCACATGCCGTTAAACGTTTCAAAATACAAGACAGGAGCTGTACGCGAAAACGTCGCGACTGCAAGCCTATAACTGCGAGATTCCTTATGCCAACAAATAAAATCTGCAGTAGGAATTAAAACTCCATCTCTTTTTTGCTCATACATTCCTTTAAGTGAAAAAGTCTTAGAATATGCATTATGCACGTCATACGTTACAACCGTAGGAATGTAAGCGCCGCCTTGATAAGTAATATCTTCGCTGTTTGTCAGCGAGGTCATTACCAATGTTGCATTATTTGACATTGCTTTAACAACATTACAAATGTAATCTATGTTGTTATAGATTTCGCCTTCACTTTCCTTAATTTTACTTGTGCTAAGGCACACGCCGAACTTGCCCAGCCGATCCTTTCCGAATACCTCAATTCTGCTAAGGTTTTGGGCCATTCTTTTTTCATTTTCTGCCATAGTATTTTTCCTCCATTAAATTATTATAGATTTTAGTTTGGACTAACATATTTAATTATACCATATTTATATGCATATTTCAATAAAAACGTGACTAAATTAGGTAAAAATAAATAACTAGGAATTTCTAATTCCTTAAATTTTTAATTACTAATTCATTACGACAACAACATGATCTCCTACCTCGCCGTCCTGGTAAAGCCAGTCTTTATTGGCATTTGTACCATACATGAACTGATAATCGGTAATACCAATCGATTCCAAAACAGGCTTTATTTGGCTATCAATCGTTCCAATGTTCGGATACTCATAATCTGTACAAGTTACGAGCCGGCAACAAATAGGATTATCTTCCGTTATACCTTTCTCATATGTAAGCTGGTTTATAATCTTTTTAAAGATATATTCTCCGTGCTTCAAAATAGGTTTCTTATGAACAGTACCTAAGCAGCACATGCCGTTAAACGTTTCAAAATACAAGACAGGCGCCGTTCTTGAGAACGTAGCTACTGCAAGATTATAATTGCAAGATTTCTTATCCCAGCAAATAAAATCTGCAGTAGGAATTAAAACTCCATCTCTTTTTTGCTCATACATCCCTTTAAGTGAAAAAGTCTTAGAATATGCATTATGCACGTCATACGTTACAACTGTAGGAATGTAATCTCCGCCTTGATAAGCAATATCTTCGCTGTTTGTCAGCGAGGTCATTACCAATGTTGCTCCCTTTGATATTGCATTAACAACATTACAGATGTAATCTATGTTGTTATAGATTTCGCCTTTACTTTCCTTAATTTTACTTGTGTAAAGGCACACACCAAACTCGCCTAGCCGGTCTTTTCCAAAAACCTCAATTCTGCTAAGGTTTTGGGCCATTCTTTTTTCATTTTCTGCCATAATTATTTTCCTCCATTAAATTATTATAGATTTTTGTTTGGACTAATGTATTTAATTATACCATATTTATATGCTATATCAAATAGAATGTTACGAAATTAGGTAAAAATATTTTTTACATACCTATATTTTTAAACTGCATTTCATATTTTTCCCTTATTTCTTTCTGAAGTTTTATATTTTTCTCTTCTGAAAGATATGGATCCTCATCTAAAGTATCCTTAGCTGCAGATGCTGCAAGTTTTAAAATATTTATATCTTTTAAAAGGTCTGCAAGCTTAAACTCTGGAAGCCCACTTTGTCTGATTCCAAAGAAATCGCCAGGCCCCCTAAGTTCTAAATCCTTTTCAGCTATTTCAAAGCCATTATCTGAACGTTCCATAATTTTTAGTCTTTCATGTGCTACTTTGCTTTTACTTTTTGTCTTTAAAATACAATAAGATTCATGCTCTCCTCTACCTACTCTTCCTCTTAACTGGTGAAGTTGAGCAAGACCAAATCTATCGCTATCTTCTATAATCATACATGTAGCATTTGGGACATCTACACCAACTTCAATTACTGTTGTAGATACTAAAATATTTGTAGTACCACTAGCAAACCTTAGCATAACTTCGTCTTTTTCTTTAGGTCTCATTTTACCATGAAGATACTCAACCTTATACTTTTTTAAATTACTAGAAATATATTCATTATACACTTTTTCAACAGATTTTAATTCATCTACATTCTCACTTTCTTCAACAAGTGGACATACAACATATATTTGTCTTCCTTCATCTATCTGTTTTTCTATGAATTTTTCTATTCTTTCTTCCATATTGCTACCCACAACAAATGTTGCTATTTTCTTTCTGCCTGGTGGTAATTCATCTATAATCGATAAATCTAAATCTCCATATAAAAGAAGGGCTAAAGACCTTGGTATAGGTGTTGCTGTCATAACAAGAGTTTCTACATCTTCGTCTTTACTTGAAAGTTTTATCCTCTGATTTACTCCAAATCTATGTTGCTCATCAGTTATAACTAAAGCTAAATTTTTAAACCTAACATCTTCTTCAATTAATGCATGAGTTCCAAAAATAACATCTATTATACCAAATTCTAGCTTTTCTATTATACTCTGTTTTTGCTTTTTTGTAGTATTTGATGTAATTATTTCACACCTTATTCCTAACTTATCAAAATATTTTTTAAGACCTGTATAATGCTGATTTGCAAGTATAGTAGTAGGAGCCATCATAGCTGCTTGATACCCATTTTTAACAGCTATATATATTGCTGCTGCTGCAACTATAGTTTTACCACTACCAACATCACCTTGAACCATTCTATTCATAGGTATAGATCTTTTTAAATCTTTTTTTATTTCCTCTATTACATTATTCTGAGCATTTGTTAAAGTAAAAGGTAACAAATTTAAGAATTCATCTATTTCTACATCTTTATATTCTCTTTTCTTTATCTGTCTCTTATTGTTATTTTTCATCATTTGAAGAGCTATAGTAAGCATAAATAATTCTTCAAATATAAGTCTATTTCTAGCAATAGCTACCTCTTTAAAATCTTTAGGCATATGTATTTTTTTTATTGCATATTCTCTAGAACATAGGCTATACTTTTTTAATATTTCTTCTGAAAGAATTTCTTTTAATTCCAAATTTTTACTTAAAACATCTGATATCAACGTAAATAAATATTTCTGACTAAGCCCTTTGGTTAAAGGATAAATCGGATAAACCCCTTTTATTTTTTCAAGCTGATTTATATTATATATTACTGGGTTTACAACCTTAAACTCATTTGCTTCTTTTTCTATCTTACCATAAAATAAATATTCTTCATTTTCTTTTAAGTAACTATTAATAAATTTCTGATTAAAAAATATTACTTTCAAACTATAACTTCCGTCAGTAATATACCCTTTTGAAATAGTCATTTTATTTCTTACTCTGCTTGTTATCATTCTTCCTTCTAGCATTCCTTTAAAAAGTACACTTTCTCCTTCTATGAGTTCTGCAATCTTTCTTATCTCAGTTCTATCTTCATACACTCTTGGATAGTATAATATAAGGTCTTTTACTGTGTATATACCAATCTTTTTTAGAAGTTCATACCTTGCTGGACCTACTCCCTTTAAATACTGAACTTCCATATTTAAGTCTAATCTATTTTCCATAGATAACCTCCAAAATTCATATATAGTATATCATAAAACAGATGTTTTTCAAAGAAATTTATGGAAATAATGAAAAAACTCTTGACTTTTATAAATTAATCTAGTATAATAACAGCTGTAAGTTATTTTTTAATATATTTCAAATTTGATATTTTCTATTTGCTAGCTTTCTAGCATTGATATATTTAGATTGATTTATATAAGGTAAGCGAGCCCTTATATATTTCATATATTTGCTATTATGGATTTTAACAGCAAAATGATGGTCATATTTTTGACCATCATTTTGTTTTTACAAAGATTTTACTAAAAAAGAATATTTTGTATTTAAGGCAAAAAGGAGCGAGTTATAGAAAAGAATATAATACTCTTGACTTTTACAAGTTAATCTAGTATAATATTGCTGTAAGATATTTTTAGTATGTTTCAAATTTGATATTTTTTATTTGCTAGTCTTCTAGCATTGATATATTTAGATTGATTTCTATAAGGTTAAGCGCCCCCCACTTCCTTATAGATTTCATAGATTACATACACGGCAGATTGATGGTCATATTTTTGACCATCAATTTGTTTTTGAAAGATAAAATAGATTTTAAACGAGACTGCTTAGATAGTTATTCTAAAACAAATATTTAAGTCAAAAAGAATTGTTAGTAACAATATAGTGTACTCAAATTATATATTTTTCAAAAAAGTGTGACATATGATTGACTAACCTTCACCGAATTTTATCTAATTTTTTTACAAATTATTGACAATTTAAGCTTTATGTGTTAAAATATTAAAGTAGTTAGTTTTTTAGAAGAATAAATTTATATTTTATTTTAGTGTATATATAATTATATGTTATGATACGGTATGTTGATTACTTCTATGGCTTTTTCGCCATTTTGGTTGCTTCCTTTCTTTTTTCTTATTTTATTTTATTTTATTTAGATGAGCAGTATTTTGCTCATCTTTTTTTATCTTGTCTACTTTACTAGTTCTTATAAAAATTTATATCTTCGACTTTTATTTTTAAAATTTTTATAAATGGTAAAATTAAGTGACCGGTTTTGAAAATAAAAAGACACAAATTA
>CAZXLZ010000010.1:0-28736 GCA_964642045.1 uncultured Clostridiaceae bacterium | reverse complement strand
GAAATAGCTAGGGACGGGGTGGTGCTTTATGAAAAAGCTTGATAATTTTATTAAGGCGTTGAACAATTTGCACGTTGTACGAGAGGTTGAGCCGCCTTATACGGTGTTGAATACG
Source organism: uncultured Clostridiaceae bacterium (assembly GCA_964642045.1). Lineage (GTDB taxonomy): Bacteria > Bacillota > Clostridia > TANB77 > CAG-465 > RGIG5057. The sequence goes on along the minus strand of CAZXLZ010000010.1, from coordinate 28,621 downwards.
GCAGGTAGCGTCGGGCTTTTTGAAATATGCTTTGAGCAGGCTTGGAAAGCGATGAAAGAGATTTTGCAGCAGCACGGTTATGGAGAAAACAGGATAGGCTCGCCCAAGCAAATTATTAAATTGGCTTTTAGAGCGGGAATGATTGACAAGCAAGAGGAATGGCTGGCAATGTTGGAAAGCCGAAATAAAGTTACCAATTCTTATAATGAAGAAATTACTATAAAAAATGGAAGTATAAAAGACTCTAGTGTAAAAGGTGAAGTAGAATTTAAAAATGTTTCATTTAAATATCCAGACGGAGATGACTATTTAATTAAAAATATATCATTTAAGGCAAATAAAGGTGATACTGTAGCAATAATAGGTTCTACAGGTTCAGGAAAGACAACACTTATCAATTTAATATCAAGACTTTATGATGTAACAGACGGAGAAGTTTTAGTAGATGGTATAAATGTTAAAGAATATGATACATATAGTCTCAATAATAAAATAGGATATGTATCACAAAAGGCAGTTATGTTTGGCGGAAGTGTAAATGAAAATGTTGGATATGGAGACAATGGAAAAGGAGCTATAACCGAAGAAAAAATAAAAGAAGCAGTAGAGGTTGCACAAGCAAAAGAATTTGTAGAAAACATGGAAGATGGTTATAACTCACATATAGCAAGCGGTGGAAGTAATCTATCAGGTGGACAAAAACAAAGAATTTCTATCGAAAGAGCTATTGCAAGAGATCCGGAAATATATATTTTTGATGATAGTTTTTCAGCCCTAGATTATAAGACAGATTTGGTACTTAGAAATAAATTAAAAGAGTATACAAAAGATGCGACAAGTATAATAGTGGCGCAAAGAATTGGTACAATTATGAACGCAGATAAAATACTTGTACTTGAGGATGGAAAATGCGTTGGAATGGGCAAACATAAAGAATTATTAAATAGCTGTGAGGTATATAAGCAAATAGCTTTATCTCAGCTTTCAGAGGAGGAACTGCAAAATGGCTAAAGGTTTTGGACCAAGAGGTCCTTCAGGTATGATGTCAGGTCAGAAGGCTAAGGACTTTAAAGGCTCTATAATTAGGACTTTTTCTGAGCTTAATCAGTTTAGAATATTAGTTATAATATCTATAATACTAGCAATTGTTAGTGCATCACTTTCAATACTTGCTCCAAATAGACTTTCTACACTTACTGATGAAATATCTAAGGGGCTAGTTATTGATAAACAAAGCACAGAAAATATAATGACAAAAATAAAAAATAGTTTAAATGAAGAAAATATAAAAATTAGAATATATGGCGTTTTAAATATAGATCTTTCTTTAGAAAAATTATCAAGTGTAATGATTGACGAAAGTGTGCCTGTAGAAGATAAACAGAAACTATCAGAAATGGCTGCAAGCAGTTTTGCAGTAAATGAAACTGTATTAATTAATGATTTCCCTAAAAGTATAATAAATGCCGTTTTAGAAGACAGTGAATATAATGGCGTTTTATTTACTAAAGAAGAAAAACTAGAGATATTAGACATGATAGCAAGTATGAGTGATATAAATAATCTAAATCTTAGCGAAAAAATGCAAAATGTAATATTTGATGAAATAACAGTAAATGGGAAAGTTATAACTGCAAAAGAGCAGTATGAATTTATAAAAATAATGTCTGATATAACAGAAGATATGTCTGCAGAAGATATTTATAAAAATATGGATAGACTGCCAGAGAATATATATGATATTATAAAGCCTAAAATGGATATGAATAAGATAAAGAATATAACAATGATACTACTTGGTATGTATTTAGTAAGCGCTATTTTTAATTATATTCAGTCAATATGTATGACAGATGTATCTAACAAATTTGCTAAAAATTTAAGAAGAAGAATATCAAAAAAGATAAATAAACTTGAACTTAAATATTTTGACAGACATGAGTCAGGGGATCTTCTTTCAAGGGTTACTAATGATGTAGATAATATTGCTCAATCAATGAACCAATCACTAGCAAGTTTAGTAACAAGTGTAACATTATTTTTAGGTTCTATTATAATGATGTTCTATACAAATTATATAATGGCACTTACTGCTATATTTGCAAGCCTTATTGGATTTGTATTTGTGTCTTTGATACTAAAGAAATCACAAAAATATTTCGTTGAAAAACAGGTGCAACTTGGAAATTTAAATGGTCATATAGAGGAAATTTATTCAGGAATTAATGTTGTAAAAGTATACAATGGTAAAGAGGCATCTGATAAAGAGTTTGATAAATTAAATGAGAAAGTGTGCGAAAGTAATATGAAAAGCCAGTTTTTATCTGGTATGATGCACCCTCTTATGAATTTTATTGGAAATTTTGGATACGTTGCAGTTTGTATAGTAGGAGCACTTCTTGCTTCAAATGATATAATTACTTTTGGTGTTATAGTTGCTTTTATGACTTATGTAAGACTATTTACAAATCCACTTTCGCAGATTGCACAAGCTATGACATCACTTCAAACAACAGCTGCATCTAGTGAAAGAGTATTTGAATTCTTAGATGAAGATGAGATGAAAAATGAGGAAAGTATTACTAATAGATTAGATAAAGAAAAAGTAAAAGGAAATGTAGAATTTAAAAATGTAGTATTCCAGTATGATAATAATGATCATCCAACAATAAATGGATTTTCAGCTGTGGCAAAACCAGGACAAAAAATAGCTATTGTTGGACCAACAGGTGCGGGTAAAACTACCATAGTTAATTTACTTATGAAGTTTTATAATATAAATTCTGGAGATATTTTAATAGATGACAGCTCTATAAATAATCTTACAAGAGAAAATATCCACTCGCTATTTACCATGGTGCTTCAAGATACGTGGCTTTTTGATGGAACTATAAAAGAAAACATTGTATATAACAGAGAAAATGTAAGTGATGAAAGAGTAGAAGAAGTTTTAAGAACAGTTGGACTTGATCATTTTATAAAAACTCTTGATAAAGGTATACACTCTCACCTGTCAGAAAATGATAGTGTATCTGCTGGGCAAAAACAGCTGCTTACAATAGCTCGTGGTATGATAGAAGATTCACCATTTTTAATACTTGATGAGGCAACATCAAATGTTGATACAAGAACAGAAGAACTCGTACAAAAAGCAATGGATAAATTAACAGAGGGAAGAACTTCATTCATTATTGCACATAGATTATCTACTATAAAAAATGCAGATTTGATACTTGTCGTAAATGGCGGAAATATTATAGAGCAAGGAAATCATGATGAGTTAATGAGTAAAAATGGTTTCTATGCGTCGCTATACAACTCACAATTTGAACTTTAATATGTATTTAAGAAAGAAGGAATAAACTATGAAAAATAAGGAATTTAAAGCAGAATCTAAGAGACTACTTGATTTAATGATAAACTCAATTTATACAAATAAAGATATATTTTTAAGAGAACTTATATCAAATGCTAGTGATGCAATGGATAAATTATATTATCTTAGCCTTACAAGCAAAGATATAAAAGTAGATAGAAAAGATTTAAAAATAAAATTAGAGGTAGATAAAGAAAAAAGACTACTTACTATATCTGATAGAGGAAATGGTATGACAGAAGAGGAGCTTGATAAAAATCTTGGAACTATAGCAAAAAGTGGCTCTCTTGCATTTAAAGAAGAAAATAAGAAAAAAGATGATATAGATATAATTGGACAGTTTGGAGTAGGATTTTACTCTGCATTTATGGTAAGTGATGAGGTAATTGTTAAAACTAAATCATCTACCTCAAATGAAGCTTATATGTGGAAATCTAAAGGTGCAGATGGATATACTATAGAAAAATGTGAAAAAGAAAATGTAGGAACTGATATTATTCTTCATATAAAAGAGGATACAGAAGATGAAAAATATTCTAATTATTTAGAAGAATACAAACTTAAAGAATTAGTCAAAAAGTATTCTGACTATATACGTTTCCCTATAGAAATGGATGTAGAACATACACATAAAAAAGAAAACTCAGAAGAAATAGAAAAACATATAGAGACAGAAGTGTTAAATTCAATGGTTCCTATATGGAAGAAAGATAAGAAAAAAATAAAAGATGAAGAATATACAAGATTTTATACTGAAAAATTCCATGATTATGAAGGCCCAGCTAAAGTAATTCATACTTCAGCAGAAGGAATGCTAAATTATAAAGCTATACTTTTTATACCTTCACATACTCCATATGATTATTACACTAGAGAATATGAAAAAGGACTTCAGCTTTATGCAAGTTCAGTTCTTATAATGGAAAAATGCCCAGATCTTATACCTGATTATTTTAGCTTTGTAAAAGGAATTGTAGATAGTGAAGATTTATCACTTAATATTTCAAGAGAGATGCTTCAGCAAGATAGACAGCTAAAAACAATAGCTAAAAATATAGAAAACAAAATAAAATCAGAGCTTGAAAGTATGCTTGAAAAAGATAGAGAAAAATATGAGGAAATATATAAAAACTTCGGACTTCAACTTAAGTATGGTACATATGATAATTACGGAATGAATAAAGACAAACTAAAAGATTTACTTTTATTCTATTCATCAACAGAGAAAAAATTAGTTACTTTAAAAGAATATGTGTCAAGAATGAAAGAGGATCAAAAAGATATATACTATGCATGCTCTGAGACTTATGATAAAATAGACATGATGCCTCAGGTTGAAGCAGTAAAAGATAAAGGATATGAAATACTATATCTTACAGATAATGTTGATGAATTTGTATTTCAGGTTCTAAATAGCTATGAGGAAAAAATATTTAAAAATGTTGCTTCAGAAAACCTTGATTTAGATTCAGATGATGATAAGGAAAATTTAAAGAAGATAAATGAAGAAAGTAAAGAATTATTTGATGCTATGAAAGAAGTTCTTCCAGAAGAAGTACATTCAGTTAGATTTACTCATAGATTAAAAAATCATCCAGTATGTTTAACCTCTGAAGGTCCTCTATCTACTCAAATGGCAAAGACTCTAAATGCTATGCCAAATGCAGAGGGAATAAGGGCAAATACAATTTTGGAGATTAATGAAAAACATGAAATAGCAAATAAACTAAAGAAACTTCTATCAGAGAATAAGGAAGAACTTAAGAAGTATGCTAAAGTTCTATATGCAGAAGCAAGACTTATAGAAGGTTTAACAATAGAAAATCCTGTTGAAATAAGTATGATTATTTCTGAGATAATGGCAAAATAGAAATAAAAAAGGTATGTGATATGAAATAATATCATGTATCTTTTAATTTTTCGTAAAATTTTGTCGAATGATGCGATGAAAAGTTAAATAAATTGCAGAAAAATACTTTACAAACTAGACCTAAATTGATATAATACATTCAAGCTTTTAGAAATACTTTTTAGAAGCTAAGAAATTTTTCTCTATGTTTTAATTTATTATTCTTATAGTAGTTATTTTTATTTATTACTTTTAGTTCCATTATTATCCTATTATCATCCCTATTATTAAAAAATATAATAAAATTAAATATAAAAAGCAAAAGTTAAAACATATAAATATTAAATATAAAAAGAAAAATAAAACATTAGAGAAAGAAGCTAGGGGTGTTTAGTACATTCCTAGTTTATTTGTTACTAGTTAGGCTAAGTAGGTATACTAGAATAGCAATTTATGTATAAATATCTTGCTATCAATTGCAATATTGTCATATATGTGTTATAATTGATACATCATAAACCAAATTAACTAAAAATAAATTGGAGGTAATGTTTAATGGAAGCAAATTTGCGACTTTTTGATTTAGAAACTCTTGAGTCATTTCGGAAGGCAAGGAAGAATGTTTGTGGTGGCAAAGAAGGGAGTAATAAAGCGTTCTTTGATGAGCTTGAGTACATTCTCAAAAATGGCAGAGACTGTCAGTATCCTAAGTGGGTCAAACTTGGAAAAGATGGAATTGTTATTGCAAAGGATTTTCATCAGCCTGAATGGGTAAAACTTGAGAAAGATGCTGTGGTGCTTGGAGATGTTTGGCAGCAGGAAATAGGTGATGTTTGGCATGCTAAAACTCGTCACCATTTTAGTTATCTGTTTATAAAGTCATGCTATAAAGCTATTGATTTACATGGACCACATGAAGAAAAAGCTTTGGGCTACCATACCCCAAGAAATATTTCAGAGTGGTACATTTTTGATGATGGGACTATGGAGCAGTGCAAGAAGGGAGATAAACATAAGCTTGAAAATAGATATGACCATCCGATATTTGTGCTTTCAGTTAAAATAAGCAACAATTCTCACAGTCCGTGTGAATAAAATGTAAATAAAATACATCTTAAAGAAATATTCTTTAAGGTGTATTTTTTATGATAAAATGTGTATTTTGTCTAAATTATGCTAAAATATAAATTTTCCTTGAAATTTTACTTTTCTAGTGTATAATATATGTAGGAGTTGATAAAAATGAAATTGGATTTAACAGGATTACATATAGATATTACTGAAGGAATAGAAAATTATACTAAAGAAAGAATAAAAAAACTTGAAAGCTTTTTTGATGATAACACAATTTGTCATGTAACTTTTTCATCAAATAAAGGTATTCATCACGTAGACGTAAGAGTAGAGTATAAAGGACGTACTTATTTAGCAGTAGATGACTCAAGCGACTTATATCAAGGAATTGAAAAAACAACACATAAAATAGAGGGTCAAGCAAGAAAAGTTAAAACTGCTCTTGAAAAGAAAAGAAGACAAGGAATTGATGATAAAACTTTAGATGGTATGTCAATTGAACAAGCTTTAGAAGGCGAAGAAGAATAATAAAACTTAGAAGTTTTACTTTAAAATAATACTAAAGTAAGGCTTCTTTTTAATTAAGGAGGAATATTAATGTCAAAAAATATAAGAGTTATATATTTATATATAGTATCATTTATAACCCTAGGAATGATAGTAGTTGGAAGTATTTATTTTGTAAATAGTATATCTAGTTACTGTTTTCCAGTTGTAAGTTCATATTATAGTTATAAAGATGATATAGATTTCATGTATAATGATAAATACATAGATAGTGTGAAAAGTGAAAAAAGAGGTGCTCTAAGAAATGTTATTTCATCAATTGCAATAGTTGGAGTTAGCGCGCCAATTTATATCTATCATAGCAAAAAAGCTATGAATGAAAAATTATCTTAAGGAGGATTTTATATGTTAGGTATGTTAATTGCTATTCCAATTGCTATAATATGTTTAGCACTTCCAATAATAATTTTAGTTTTGATAATAAACGCTGTAAAGAAAAATAGGGAAGAAGGAAAAAGTGAAAGTTTTGAAAATGTTATTAGAACAATATATTTATATATTTTGCTTATAATCTTTTTATGTATGATAATTGTTGGAATTATAGGTACAGTTGAAAGCTTGCTTGATTTATATTTGCCAAACGCAGAATTTGAAGAAGGCGTACGTGGATTAAATGATCAAAATAGATTAAAAATAGATATATTCACATATATATCAGTATTTGCAGTTTCGATTCCGATGTTTATTGTTCATAATAAAAAAGTAAAGTTAAATAAATCAAAGGAAGATTAAAAAATTAAATTTGACAATTATATTTTGCTATGATATAATCTTTTTACAAAAAAATATCGCCTATGAAGAAGCAAAGTAGAAAATGGTTAGGATATATAAAGAGAATGTAGGTCTTAGGCTGAGAACCTACGTATATCTCATTTTTGAAATTTCACTTTGGAGGTCTCTTTTCGAATTTAATATAGTAAAAAAGAGCGGGATAGCCCGTTATAGCTATATATCAAGGTGCATCTAATATTAATTTAGATGAATTTAGGTGGTAACGCGGAATGAAAAGTCATTTCGTCCTATGTATTTTAGGATGAAGTGGCTTTTATTGTTTTTTTTGAGAGGAGTAAAATAAAGATGGAAGAAAAAATATTACAGTTAAAAAAGGAAATGGAAAGTAAAGTAAGTCAGATAAAATCATATATCGACGTTGAAAACCTAAGAGTTGAGTATCTAGGAAAAAAAGGCAAGGTTATAGAAATACTAAAAAATCTGAAAAGTGTTGAAGAATCAAAAAGAAAAGAAATTGGTGAAAAGGCAAATACTTTAAGACAAAATATAGAGAAGCTTATAGAAGAAAAAAAGGAAGAAATAAAAGAGTATGAGTATAATAAAGAAATAGAAAATTCAGAGAAAATAGATATTACTTTGCCATCTAGTGAAAAGATTGGTTCGCTTCATCCAATTACTATTGTAAGTAAAGAGCTGGAAGAAATATTTACATCAATGGGATTTACTGTAGAAGATGGAAATGAAGTTGAAACAGAATACAACAATTTTGAAGCAGTAAATGTTCCTAAATATCACCCAGCAAGGGATATGCAAGATACATTTTGGCTTGAAAATGGACAGGTTTTAAAAACACAGACAAGTGCTGCTCAAAATAAAATAATGCTTAAATATGGAGCACCACTAAAGGCAATATTTCCTGGAAGATGTTTTAGAAATGAAGCGTTAGATGCATCACATGAAAATACTTTCTTTCAAATGGAGGGTATGATGATTGACAAGGATATTTCTATTGCAAATTTAATATATTTTATGAAAACACTTTTATCAGAGGTATTTAAAAAAGATGTAGAAGTAAGGTTAAGACCAGGGTATTTTCCATTTGTTGAGCCAGGATTTGAGCTTGATATAAAATGCCCATATTGCAATGGTGAAGGGTGTAAAGTATGTAAACATGGTACTTGGATAGAGCTTTGTCCATGTGGAATGATACATCCAAATGTATTAAAAATGGGTGGTATAGATCCTGAAAAATATTCTGGATTTGCATTTGGACTAGGACTTAGTAGGCTTGCGATGATGAAGTATAACATAAATGATTTGAGGGCACTAAACAGCTGTGATATAAGAGTGCTCAAACAAATGAACATTAAGTAGGAGGAATTTATAGTATGTATATATCAATAAATTGGATAAAAGACTTTGTTGATTTAGATGGAATAGATGTAGAAAAACTTATATATAAATTTACTATGTCAACAGCAGAAGTTGAAGGAATAATAAGACGTGGAGAAGACACAAAGGGTGTAATAGTTGCTAAGATTTTAAGCGTGGAAAATGTGGAAAACTCTAACAAACTTCACAAATTATTAGTGGATACTGGAGAAGAAAAACTTCAAATAGTATGTGGGGCTCCAAATGTAAAAGAAGGTGCAAAAGTAGCTTTAGCAAAAGTTGGCTCTTTAGTTTGCGGGCAGGAGATAACAAAAGTAACACTTGCCTCAGTAGAAAGCTTTGGTATGTGTCTTTCTGAAAAAGAACTTGGAATAAGTGATGATCATTCAGGAATAATTATATTAGATGAAGATGCAAAGCTTGGAGAAGATATAAAAAATATAATCCCTATAGATGATGTTATTTATGAAGTAGATAATAAATCTTTAACAAATAGGCCAGATCTTTGGGGACATTATGGAATTGCAAGAGAAATTGCTGCAATTACTGGTAGAAAATTAAAACCTTTAGATATAGAAGATTTAAACTTATATAATAATCTAGAAAAATTATCTATTGGAGTGGAAGCAGAAGACGAAAATCCTTTATGTTTAAGATATAGTGCAATTAAAGCTGAAAATATAACAAGAAAAATTTCACCATGGAAAATGAAAGTAAGATTATATTACTGTGATATGAGAAGCTTAAACTTTTTAGCAGATTTAACAAATTACATTATGCTTGAACTAGGACAGCCTATGCATGCATTTGATAGTAAAAAGGTAAATGGAGTAAATGTAAGAACTTTAAAAGAAGATATAGACTTTACTACTTTAGATGAAAAGGAAAGAAAGTTAGATAAAGGTACTCTTATGATATGTTCTGAGTCTGGTGCTCCTACGGCAATAGCTGGTATAATGGGTGGTTTAAATAGTGAAATAACAAATGATACAAATTCGTTATTTTTAGAAAGTGCAAATTTTGATGCAGTAGCAATTCGTAAAACAGCAAGCAAACTAGATTTAAGAACTGATGCAGCAATGCGCTATGAAAAAACTTTAGATCCAGAGCTTACATATATTTCTATAGCTAGATTTATTAAACTATTAAAAGATTATGATACTGGTGCGATAGTTACATCTTGTTTTTCAGATGTCTATTTAAAAAGATATCCTAAAATCAACATTCAAATTGATAAGGACTATATTGATAGAATGATAGGAAAAGATATATCAATGGATGAGATTATAACTACGCTTACTTCTTTAGAATATGGTTTAAAAGTTGATGGTAAAAATATAGATATTGATGTGCCATCTTTTAGAGCAACAAAAGATGTAAGTCAAAAAGCAGATATAATAGAAGAAATTGCTAGAATTCATGGATATGATAATATTATGCCAAAAACCAATTTATGGCCAAACATTCCTGTTAGAGAGGATGAATTAAGGAAGCTTGAATATTCATCTAAAGAGTTACTTGCAAGCAAATATGGTATGCATGAAATTCATAGTTATGTTTGGTATAACACTGAACTTAATAATGAACTTGGAATAAAAGTAAGAGATAATCTAAAAATAGTAAATGGTATAGTAAAACTTGATAATACTTTAAGATATAACATGGCCCCAACTATGATTTATGCTGTGCATAAAAATATAAAATATATGTCAGATGTAAAAGTATTTGAAATAGGAAGAGTTTTTGAGTATAAATTTGATGGAAATAATGCAAAAGAATCAAAAGTTTTAGGATTAGCTATATCAAGTACAAATAAAAATGAAAAAGACCTTGTTTTTGAAGCTAAATCTATGATAGATGATATTATAACTATAAATAAGAATATTTCTGCTAAATATAGGGTTAAAAAAGATAATATAGAAGATTTTATGCATCCGGTAAATAGTTTTGAAATTTTAGTAAATGATGATGTAATTGGATATATCTCAGTTTTAAATCCAAAAGTTCAAAGTAAAATAAATTCAAAAGCTAAAGTAGTAATTTCAGAACTTTATATAGATAAGCTAAATGAAATAAATAAAAATGATATTAGTTATAAAGAAGTTTCTAAATATCAGACAGTTAATTTTGACTTATCATTAATAGTAGATAAAGATGAAATTTATTCTAATATTGAAAATATTATTAAAGGTGCTAAAATGAAATACTTATTAGAATATAATCTTATTGATGTATATGATAAAAATTCTAAAAATACTGATAAGAAAACTATTACTATTAGATTTACAATTGGTTCGTATGAAAATACTTTAACAAAAGAGGAAATAGATTTAGAAAGAGAAAAAATATTGAACGCTTTTGAAAATAATAATATTCATATAAATGAATAGTTCTTATATAATATATATATATATAATAGGAAGAAAATATAAATAGGTACATATATATGCTTTAAATATATGTACCTATTATTTTACTCTTTTTTGATATAATTACATTTGACCAGCAACTTTTTCTATCATTTTCTTAACCATCATTCCGCCTACGCTACCTGCTTGTTTAGAAGTTAAATCACCGTTGTAACCTTCTTTAAGGTTAACACCAACTTCTCTTGCAACTTCCATTTTAAATCTGTTTAAAGCTTCTTTAGCTTGTTTGTTAGATGCCATTTCAAATTCACCTCCGTTTGCTAAATATATAATGTGCATATTATTATAAACTATACATTTATTTATAAAATTACAAATTTTGTAAAATAAAAGGCGTATTTTGAAACAAAGAATAATATTATTTCAAAATAGCCTTTCATTTTTATTTTTTAGTTATTATCTAATTACATTTGGTTAGCAGCTTTTTCTATCATCTTTTTAACCATCATTCCACCTACAGAACCTGCTTGTTTAGATGTTAGATCACCATTATAACCTTGTTTAAGGTTAACACCAATTTCGTTTGCAACTTCCATTTTGAATTTGTTTAAAGCTTCTTTAGCTTGTTTGTTAGCTTTTGCCATTATAAATTCACCTCCTAGACATATAATAAGTATGAAAACAAAAATTGTTTTCATATATAATTTGAGCATTTTTTATAAAAAAATACTAAAATAAAAAAATATTTAAAAAATATTACAAACATATTGACATGTTATGTAAATTATGCTATAATTGAAATTGTAAGATATTTAATTGGAGGTAATTAAAATGTTAAATATTAAAAAAATATTCGCTAGTGTATTATTAATAGCTATAACATTAACATCTATGCCGCTAGTAACAGTTAGCGCAGCAAATGGTGTTTACTTAGCTGTTAGTGCACCAAGTGCAAGTACAGTTAAGGAAGGAGGAAGCGTAAGCTTTACATTTACTTATAGTGGAGCAGATGCCATTATGAACCTTACAGATGGTCATATAGGACTTGCAGGATTTAGTGGTAATATGTCTGTAACTGATCTTGGTAACAGACAATATAAAGTAACTATATCTAATGTTCAAGGTGAAGGATCTGGAAAATACATAACAGTAAATGGTGGAACAGCTATATCTAAAGTAGACGGTTCATTTGCTAATGGTGTTACATCTTCTAAATTTACTATAGAAAAAGATGTACCAGCTGATACTACAAAACCAGTACTTACAATATCTGCACCAAGTGCAAGTTCAGTTGTTGAAGGTGGATCAATAAGCTTTACTTTTAACTATTCAGATAATACTGCAGTAAAAACTATAAATTTAACAACTGGTCATATAGGACTAGTAGGATTTACAGGAGATATTGCAATATCTGGAACAGGACTTTCTCAAAGAACAGTTACTATATCTAACATAAAAGGTGTAGGAAACGGAAAATATATAACAGTAAATGGTGGAACAGCTATAGATGCAGAAGGTAATTTAGCAGATGGTAAAACATCTAGCACATTTAATGTAACTGCAAAAACAGTAGCTGATACAGTAAAACCAGTACTTACAATATCTGCACCAAGTGCAAGTTCAATTGTAGAAGGTGGGTCTGTAAGCTTTACACTTAACTATTCAGATAATGTTGCAATTAAAACTATAAACCTAACAAAAGGTCATATAGGACTAGTAGGATTTACAGGAGATATTGCAATATCTGGAACAGGACTTTCTCAAAGAACAGTTACTATATCTAACATAAAAGGTGTAGGAAACGGAAAATATATAACAGTAAATGGTGGAACAGCTATAGATACATCTGGTAACATGGCAGATGGTAAAACATCTAGCACATTTAATGTAACTGCAAAAACAGTAGCAGATACAATAAAACCAGTACTTACAATATCTGCACCAAACCCAGCTGAAATAGTTGAAGGTGGAACAGTTAGATTTGTATTTAACTATTCAGATAATGTTGCAATCAAAACTATAAACCTAACAAAAGGTCATATAGGACTAGTAGGATTTACAGGAGATGTTACAATATCTGGAACAGGTTTAAGCCAAAGAGTTGTTACTATATCTAATATAAAAGGTGTAGGAAACGGAAAGTATATAACAGTAAATGGTGGAACAGCTATAGATACATCTGGTAATATGGCAGATGGTAAAACATCTAGTACATTTAATGTAATTGCAAAAACAGTTGAAATTCCAGATACAATTGCACCAGTACTTAAGATAACAGGACCAAGTCTAGGAAAAATAAGCAAAGGTGGATCATTAGTATTCGTTGCTAAATACAGTGATAACAAAGCAGTAACTAGCATAACATTAACTAGAGAAAATATTAAATTAAATGGATTTACTGCAGACGTTCAAGTAACAGGTACAGGTCTTGCATCTAGAAATATAACTTTATCTAATATCCAAGGTGAAATTGGAAATGGTAAAAACATCACTATAGTTGCTGGTACAGCAAGTGATGCTGCTGGAAATAAAGCAAATGAAGCAACTTCTGCATCATTTGAAATTTATGAAGAAAAAGTTCCAGTTGATCCAGAACCACAACCAGAAAAACCATCAGATTGGATTCCAAACCCAAATACTGGAAGATAATAAAATTAGAAAATGGGGGATTTGAAAAAAATCTTCCATTTTTCTTTTAAATTATATTTCCACATGGTATAATAAAAAAAGGAAGGAGATTTTATGGAAGATAACAAAGAAAGAAATAAAAAAATAATAATAATAGTTTTAATAGTTATAGCTATTTTGTTACTTATAGGTGGAGCTATATATTTAAAATATAGATTAGATCATAGAGCTCCTAATGGAAGTTTAAATGATAATGAATTAATAGGTGACGTAAATAAAGAAGTAATAGATTCAAAAGGTCAAGGTGTAAATCTTCAAGAAGAAGCTTATGCTCTTAACTTACAATTTGGAGATTGTATAGGATGGCTTATGGTTCCAGGTACATCAATAGATATGCCTATATTCCAATCAGAAAATAATGATAGATACTTAAGAGTAGATAGAAATGGTGCATATACTGGATGGGGTGAAACATTCCTTGATTTTAGATGCGATATAGATACTATGGATGGTGATTATAAACATTATATAATATATGGTCATAATACAGAAGTAGACTCTTGTTTTACACCACTTATGAATTATAAAAATGAAGATTTCTTAAAGAAACATAAATATATAGAGTTCTCTACTCTTAATGGTAACTATAAATGGGAAATATTTACAGTATTTATAACAGATACGAATGATTTCTATATAGATGTTATATTTAATGATGAGGCAGAATTTACATCATTTATAACTGCAAGAAGAAATATGAGTATGTTTGATACAGGCGTTAGTTTAAATAAAGACGATAAAATACTTACACTTTCTACTTGTGATTACACAAGAGTAAATGGTAGATTCGTTGTTATGGCAAAACTTGTAAAAGAATAATAAAAAATTTACATAAAAAAGTAACATTTTTTTAATAAAGTGTTGCTTTTTTATTTTTTTTATGTTATAATATAAATGTGTTAAAAATATAATATATAGAAAGTAATATATTTTAAGGAATAATTCTTTGCGATTGTGAGGAATTGCGAAGATTTATGTATAATAAGTAAGTAAATCTTTAAAAAATAAAATCAATCTTGGAGGAAATGAAAATGAAAAGAAAAGTTTTAAACTACGTGATCCCTTTAGGTATTTTATTGGTTTCTATTCCCATCGTGTGGTGGATTACTAATTCACCCATAACAGGAACCATGACCGGCGGTGTGTGCGTATTTGCTTACGCCTTGATGATGAGCCTCCTCTACAAGAAAGAGGATGTGCTGGAGCAAGATATTGACACTGATGATGATGATGTCAGATGTGTGATTAAAAGAAATTTTTCTTGGCATGGTAGTGCTGGAGCGATTTCATTAGCAATCTTGCTTAGCCTTGGAATCTTGGGTGATTCTTTAATATCCGGAACCGAATTGCGGCTTCCGAATATTGAGAACGTAAGCATTGGCTCTGCTAATAAGGTAGATATTGCTTCTATCTTAAATGCTGAAATCGGCAGCATTGAAAAGGCAGAGATTGATAACATCAACAATGCCAATGTTGGTCAAATTGACCGCATTGATGCAGATGTTATCAATGAGGTCAATGTTACGGAAATCGCTCAGATTAACGCGACAAGAATTGAGGAGATCAATGCTACAGAGGTGGGTGAGATAAATATCACTCATGCCGAGCAAGTGAATATCAGCCAGGCAGATGAAGTGAATATTTCCGAAGCCGGTGAGGTAAATATCGGTACAGTAATAGGGGATGTTAATATAGGTACAGAGCCTGCTGTAACAGCTGCTCCAGTTGAACCTGAACCCACACCCGCTATTACGCCTGCTCCTACACCCGAGCCTACACCTACACCTGAGCCAGAGCCTACACCCGAACCTTCTAAGATAAACGTAAGATTTGACGTAGCAGAACCCAATTACTGTTATGGCAATACATACACATTCTCAATTATATTTGAGAATGTAACAGCAACACCTAAGTATTACATTGGCACTAACGTTGCCGGAGCGAAGTTTACATATGTAGACTACGTATATGTAGGAGGAAATATTAAAGTTATCTATAACTTTACACTTCCTTCAACTGGTATGACTGGCGACTATTTAGTTGAGGTAGTTGGCGAAAATATAAATGTGGTTGGCGACTGTGTCATCCATGTGGAAACTTGATAATGCTATGATCCTCACATTATAGCTTATTATATAATGGTAGCACTTCTTTTTTGAAGTGCTACTATTTTTTTATCTATTTTTTTCTTTTAATATTTTTCTACATTTTTCTTAAAATACATGTGTTAATATATTCATGGTGATAATATGAGATATGTGTATAAAGAGGAAGAAAAAAAGTTATATGTCTTTTTAGATGAGGAATTAGATATTCATAGTTGTAGAGTGCTTAGAAATATAATAGATAGTTATATTATAAAATACGAGCCAGCCGAGTTTATAATGGACTTTTCTAGAGTTACATTCATGGATAGTAGTGGTATTGGCCTTTTACTTGGAAGATATAATTTAATAAAACTTTTAGATAGTAAAATGACAGTTGTAAATGTCGATAGTAATATAAAAAGAATAATAGAACTATCTAGCGTAGGAAAAGTTATAACATTAAGGAGTGAATAATGTGGAAAAAATATTAAATATATCTGTAAATTCTATTATAAGTAATGTAGCAGTTATAAGAGTAGCAATAGCCACATTTATATCTGAAATAGAAGGTATAACTATAGATGATATAATGGATGTAAAAACAAGTATAAGTGAAGCTGTAACGAATGCAATAGAGCATGGTTATGAAGAAAAAGAAGGAATAGTTGAGGTAATGTGCAAGGTAAAGGAAGAAGAAATAACAGCAGTTATAAAAGACTATGGAAAAGGGATAGAAGATGTGCAGCTTGCTATAACTCCTGCATATACTAGCAAACCTGAACTAGAGCATGCAGGGCTTGGCTTTACCATTATGGAAAGTTTTATGGATTCACTTCAAATAGATAGCTCGTCTCGGTTATGGTACAAGCATTACTTTAAAAAAGAAAATAGTAAATAAAAAGAAAACATGATGGCTAGGTATTTTAATATAAATACCTAGATTTTTTTTGATTTTTAGTATATAATATACTAGACGAAAAAAAGGAGAAATTATGAAAAAAGTTATATTAACAGGTGACAGACCAACAGGAAGACTTCATATAGGGCATTACTTAGGTTCAATAAAAAATAGAGTTAAACTTCAAGATGAGTATGAACAATATCTAATCATTGCAGATGTTCAAGCTTTAACAGATAATTTTAATAATCCTGAAAAGGTAAGAGAAAATGTAAGGCAGGTTGCAATGGATAATTTGGCATGTGGAATTGATCCAGCAAAAACAAGTATATTCATTCAGTCAATGATTCCAGAGATAGCAGAACTTACAGTATTTTATTCAAATTTAGTTACTGTTTCAAGACTAGAAAGAAATCCTACTGTTAAGACTGAGGTGGCTCAAAAAAAAGCACTTTTTGGTAATAGTGGCGAAAGTATAACATATGGATTTTTAGGTTATCCTGTAAGTCAAGCAGCTGATATAACAGTATTTGATGCAGACCTTGTTCCAGTTGGTGAGGATCAACTACCAGTTGTAGAACAAGCAAGAGAAATTATTAGAAAATTTAATGCACTTTATGGTGAAACTCTAAAAGAGCCAGAAGTAAAAGTAGGAGATATAGCTAGAGTTAAAGGTTTAGATGGAAATAACAAAATGGGTAAGAGTTTAGGAAATGCTATATATCTTTCAGATAGTGATGAAGAAATAACTAAAAAGGTAATGTCAGCTGTAACAGATGAAACTAAAATAAGGAAAGATGATAAGGCAGATCCTGAAAAATGTATGGTTGCATATTATCATAAGCTTTTCAGCAAAAATGATCTAGATACAATATGCTCAGAATGCAGAGAAGGCGCAAGAGGATGTGTAGCTTGCAAAAAGCAGCTTATAGCTAATATTATAAAAGAACTAAGTCCAATACGTCAAAAAAGAAGGTATTATGAGAATCATATAGAAGAGGTAGATAAAATATTAATAGAAGGAACTGAGAAAGCAAGAAAAAGAGCAAAAGAAGTTATGAAGAAGGTTAAGAAAAATATGAAAATAGATTACTTTGAGTAATCTATAATATAAGGAGAATTTATGATAGTAGATTATGCTAAAATATACGTAAAAGCTGGAAACGGTGGAAATGGCTCCATGTCATTTAGAAGAGAGTTATATGTAGCAAATGGCGGACCAGACGGCGGAGATGGAGGAAGAGGAGCAAGTATATATGTAAAAGTAAGCAAGGATTTAAGTACACTTCTTGACTTTAAGTATAAAAATAAATTTATAGGTGAAAATGGAAAAAATGGTGAAGGCTCAAGATGTACAGGAAAGTCAGCTGAAGATATATACATACCAGTTCCACAAGGTACAATTGTAAGAGATATAGATACTGGTAAAATTATTGCAGATATGTCAAATATAGATGATGAATTACTTTTAGTAAAAGGTGGTAGAGGTGGCAGAGGAAATCAGCATTTTGCAACGTCTACAAGGCAAGTTCCAAAGTTTGCTGAAATGGGTGAAAAAGGTGAGGAAAGAAATATAGAGCTTGAACTTAAGATGCTTGCAGATGTGGGATTAATAGGTTTTCCAAATGTAGGAAAATCCACTCTTATCTCTTCTGTATCTTCTGCTAGACCCAAGATAGCAAATTATCACTTTACTACACTTGAGCCAGCACTTGGAGTGGTTAAACCTAAAAGTGGCAATCCTTTTGTAATGGCAGATATTCCAGGTATAATTGAGGGGGCATCAAAAGGTGTCGGACTTGGAATAAAGTTTTTAAAGCATGTAGAAAGAACGAGATTACTTCTTCATGTAATAGATGTGTCAGGCTCAGAGGGAAGAGTTCCACTTGAAGATTATAGATTAATAAATGAAGAGCTTAAAAACTATAGCATAAAGCTTGCAAATAAAAAGCAAATAGTTGTACTAAATAAGATAGATAGTATAGAGAATGAAGATTATCTAAAAGATATTGAAGAAGTTTGTAAAAAGGAAAAAATAAAGGTATTTAAAATATCAGCTGTAACTCATGAAGGAGTAGATAAGCTTATAGAATATATATCAAAAGAGCTTGAAAAATTACCAAAAGAAGAAATAGTAAATGTTGAAGCGGATGATAGAGAAAATGAAAATGTAGATCAGGAATGGACAGTATGTAAAGGTCCAGAGGGATTTTTAGTAACAGGAGCTCCGATTGAAAGACTTATGTCGAAGGTAAATATATATGATGTTGAATCAAGGCAGTATATGGGTAGAGTGTTAAATAAGCTTGGCGTTATGAAAAAACTTCATGATATGGGTCTTGAAGAGGGAGATATAATTGATATTGTCGGATATCAAATGGAGTATCATGAATAAGATAAAGGAAATATATAAATATAGATATATGTTATTTACATATATAAAGCAAGATTTAGTTGGAAAATATAAAAATTCTATACTCGGGGTAGTGTGGGTTCTTATTAATCCATTAATACAATTTCTAGTTTATTTTGTTATATTTAATTATATCTTCAAAAATAATATAAAGCATTATCCAGTATATCTATTTATTGGACTAGCTTCTTGGACAATGTTTCAGACTAGTGTAAAATATGCATCAGGAACAATAGTTAGAAATGCAGGAATAGTAAAAAAGACATATTTTCCAAACGAAATATTGCCACTTTCAACTGTTATAGGAAATGCTATAAACTATATTTTCTCATTTTGCATTATACTAATAGGACTTTGGATATCAGGTATAGGATTTTCACCTTGGATACTTCTTGTTCCTTTTGTTGTAATTATACAAGCTATTTTTGAATTTGCAATATCACTTGCCTTTTCAGCTATCAATGTGTTTTTTAGGGATATAGAACAAATAGTAAGCAACTTATTATTTATATGGATGTATGCAAGTCCAATAGTATATTCTGCATCAATGGTTCCAAATAGATTAATGTGGTTATATAAATTAAATCCTATGTTTCATATTGTAGAAGCGTATAGATCTTTATTATATTACAAGGATTGCTTTGACATATTTGCACTTAGCGTCATATGTATAGTATCATGTATACTACTTATTATATCATTTAAGATATTTGATAAGTTAAGAAAGAAATTTGTAGAGGTGTTATAGCTGTGAAAGAAGTAATATCCTTTCAAAATGTGAGTAAATCATATAGATTATATAAAGATAAACCTAGAACTATAAAAGATATGTTTACAAAATTCTCAAAATCTATATATAAGGAAAGAAAAGTTTTGGATGATGTATCTTTTGATATACATGAAGGTGAAATAGTTGGAATTATAGGTAAAAACGGAACGGGAAAATCTACAATATTAAAAATTATTTCTAAAATACTTTATCCTGATAGTGGAAAAATAATAGTAAATGGAACTGTTTCAAGTCTTTTAGAGCTTGGATCAGGATTTGATGAAAATTTTACTGGAAGAGAAAATATTTATTTTAATAGCTCAATATTTGGACTTTCAAAAAAAGAAGTGGACTTAATAATAGATGATATAATAGAGTTTGCAGGGATAGGTGAATACATAGATTTACCAGTTAGAACTTATTCTACTGGTATGTATGTTAGACTTGCTTTTTCTGTAGCCATCAACGTTAATGCTGATATATTGATATTTGATGAAATACTTGCTGTTGGTGATCAGGAGTTCCAAAAAAAGTGCATAGATAAGATACATGAGTTAAATAGAGATGGGAAAACTATATTATTTGTTTCTCATGATATGAATGTTGTAAAAGAAATTTGCAGCAAAGTTTTTTGGGTAGATAATGGAAAAATTAGAGAGCAGGGCAGTGTTAATGATGTAGTTTATCATTATTTAGAAAGCGAGGGCGTATTATGAATATATTACTTACAGGTGGACTTGGATATATTGGAAGTCATACGTGTGTTGAGCTCCTAAATGAAGGATATAACGTAGTAACAATTGATAATCTAAGTAATAGCAAAATAGATGTAAAAGATAAAATAAAGAAGATTACAGGTAAAGATATTAAATTTTACAATATTGATTATAGGGATAAGGAAAGATTAGAAGAAGTTTTTGAAAAGGAGAAAATAGAAGCAGTTATAAATTTTGCCGGTTTTAAATCTGTTGGTGAGTCATCAAAAGAGCCTCTTATGTACTATGATAATAATGTGTGTGGTGCTATAACCTTACTTGAGACAATGAAAAAGTTTAATGTTAAAAAGTTTGTATTTAGCTCATCTGCGACGGTATATGGTGTGCCTGATACTATACCAATAAAAGAAGATGCAAAAATAGGAAGGACTGCTAGTCCATATGGAAATACTAAGCTTGTTATCGAGTATGTATTAGAGGATTTGTATGCATCTGATAATAGCTGGAATATATCTGTTCTTAGATACTTCAATCCAACAGGGGCACATGAAAGCTCTCTTATTGGAGAAAATCCAAATGGCACTCCAAATAATCTTATGCCATATATAACTAGAGTAGCAAATGGAAGTTTAGATAAACTTCATATATTTGGAAATGATTATAAAACTAAAGATGGAACTGGAGTTAGAGATTATGTGCATGTAGTTGATCTTGCTAAAGCACATATTAAAGCTTTAGAAAAGCTAAATAGCAGTGAAAATGGTTATTATATATATAATATAGGTACAGGTATTGGTTATAGCGTTCTTGACATTGTAGAGACGTTTAAACGCGTAAATGGAGTAGATGTTCCATATGAATTTGCACCTAGAAGAAAAGGTGATATAGATGAATATTTTTCAGATACAACTAAGGCTGAAAAAGAGCTAGGTTTTAAAGCAGAAAAGACACTGGAGGATATGGTAAAAGATAGCTGGAATTTTGAGATTAATAATAAAAAAGTTACCAAGGTATGATACTTACTCATACCTTGGCAGTTTTCTTTTATTTTAAGATTCATTATTAATAAACGTATTTTGTGGTGCCTGAATTTTCTTTATACTTCCCACTTTTATAACTGGCATATCACTTGTATACATTCCTTTTTCTATTATTCCAGTTATCTCTACCCATTCATTGTCTAAAAATGAGGCACTATCGGAGCTTTTACACATAAATCCAGCTACACTATCTTCACCATCATATATTATATTTTTTCCGCATACAAAAGTCTCTTTATCAAAATCTGGCATTCTGAATATGAATCCAGAAATCTTTACAGTCTTTCCAACATTTTCATCAATGTTTTCATGTACTGTTTTTAGAACTTCTAAGTAATTTTCATCAGTTAGTACATAATCATATTTTGAATCATTACTCATGGCAGATGAGCTATTCTCAATTTTAGAAGCTGTAAAAAATTCTATTGCCATTGCAGACAGCAAGGATACTGAAAGACATGCTATTATTATTTTTCGTACATTTAGTTTAAGATTTAAAACGAACATAAAAAATCCCCCTATAAAGAAAGTGTTAAGATTAGCTTAAGCACTTTAAAAAGTAAAACTCTTATGGTATAATGTATGAAGATTTTTAAATTTTAGAATTAAATTAGGAGGAAATATGAAATTAATAGAAAAAATATTTGGTACATATAGCTCAAGAGAAATAAAGAAAATTGAGTCTATAGTTGAAAAGATACTATCATATAGTGATGATATGAAAAAACTAACTAACGATGAATTAAGAAAAAAGACAGATGAATTTATAAAAAGAGTGGAAAATGGGGAAAGTTTGGAGAGTATTCTTCCTGAGGCATATGCAGTAGTTAGTGAGGCTGTAGTTAGGGTTTATGATAAACATTATTTTAGAGTACAGTTAATTGGAGGAATAATACTTCATCAAGGAAGAATTGCTGAAATGAAAACAGGTGAAGGAAAAACTTTAACTGCTGCACTCCCACTTTATCTTAATGCACTAACTAAAAAAGGTGTGCATTTAGTTACAGTAAATGATTATCTAGCAAAAACTCAAGGTATACTTATGGGAAAACTATATAAGTTCTTAGGTCTTTCTGTCGGTATAATAACGGCTGGAATGAGTCCAAATGAAAAACAAGAAGCATACAGATGTGATATTGTTTATGGTACTAATAATGAGTTTGGATTTGATTATTTAAGAGATAACATGGCAATGCAAAAAGAAGCAATGGTTCAAAGAGAGCTTAATTATGCAATAGTCGATGAGATAGATAGTATACTTATAGATGAGGCAAGAACTCCTCTTATAATTTCTGGTATGATAAACAAAAAAAGTGATGTGTATGAGAAAGCGAATGCTTTTGCTAGAAGTCTTAAATCAAGAACAATTGTTGAAAGTGATGATAAAAACTTTGATGATTCAGATAATGAATATGACTATATTATAGACTTAAAAGCAAAGACTGCAGCTCTTACCGATACTGGTACTAAAAAAGCTGAAAAGTATTTTAATATTGATTCATTAAGTGATGTAGAAAATCTTGAAATATCACATCATGTAAATCAAGCAATTAGAGCATATGGTCTTATGCACAAAGATCAGCAGTATATAGTTAGAGATGGACAGGTAATTATTGTTGATGAGTTTACTGGTAGACCTATGGAAGGAAGAAGATATAGTGATGGTCTTCACCAAGCAATTGAGGCTAAAGAGGGGGTAAAAATTGCTTCTGAATCTCAAACACTTGCGACTATCACATTCCAAAACTACTTTAGACTTTATTCAAAGCTTGCTGGTATGACTGGTACTGCAAAAACAGAGGAAGATGAATTTAAGGGAATATATAAGCTGGATGTTGTAGAAATTCCAACTAATAATCCTGTAATCAGAAAAGACTACAATGATGTTGTGTATAAAACTGCAAATGGTAAGTATAAAGCAATTATAGAGGATATAAAAGAATCTTATGAAAAAGGTCAGCCAGTTTTAGTAGGTACTGTATCAATAGATAAATCAGAGAAAATAAGTGCAATGCTTAAAAAAGAAGGAATTCCTCATAACGTACTTAATGCTAAGTACCATGAAAAAGAAGCAGAAATAATAGCTCAGGCTGGTAAATATAAGGCTGTAACTATTGCAACTAATATGGCTGGTAGAGGTACTGATATTATGCTTGGAGGTAACTTAGAATATTTAGTAAAAGCTGAGCTTGCAAAGCTTGGATTTACTAAAGAAGTAATAGAGATGGCAATGACTCCAATAGATTATGATATAGAAGAAGTAAAGGATGCTAAATCTAAGATTCCTGCTATAGAAAGTAAATATAAAAAAGAGATTGAAGAAGGAAGAAAAAAAGTAATTGAAGCTGGAGGACTTAAAATTATAGGTTCAGAAAGACATGAATCACGTAGAATTGATAATCAGCTTCGTGGACGTTCTGGTAGACAAGGAGATATTGGATGTTCAAGATTCTATATTTCATTTGAAGATGACCTTATGAAGCTTTTCGGTTCAGAGAGGATAAATGCTATAGCTGACAGTCTAGGACTTCCAGAAGATGTTCCAATAGAGATGGGTATACTTACATCTACAATTGAAAATGCTCAAAAGAAAATAGAGGGTATTAACTATTCAAGAAGAAAGAGTGTCCTTGAATATGATGATGTAATGAATAAACAAAGAACTATAATATATAACCAAAGAAGAAAAGTTTTAGATTCAGAAAATGTAAGAGATGTAATTATGCCTATGGCAAAATCTAAAATAGAGGATATTGTATACTCACAATTTGATGGTGTATCTTCTGCTAAAGAGGCCGATTTTAATGCATTAAATACTATCCTTAAAGGTGTATTTTCAGATGATATAGTATCAATTAAAGAAAGTAAAATAGAAGTATTTGATGAGGATATAATTATAGATAATTTGTACAAAAAAGCAGAGAAAGTATATGATGATAAGCACAAAGTAGCAAGAGATAAAAACATAGAAACTTTTATGAATACTTTAGAAAAACACTTAATACTAAATGTTGTTAATGACAAATGGATGGATCATATAGATAATATTCAAGGTCTTAAAGATGGTATAGGGCTTAGAGCTTATGGTCAGACTAATCCACTTGACGCATATAAAAATGAAAGTTTTGATATGTTTGAAGAGATGACAAATGCAATAAAAACTGATAGTGTAAAAGCTGTATTTAGCATAAAAGAGGCTAATGAGAATCAAAAAATTAATGATAATTCTCCAAAGATTACATCTGTTACAGCTACTAATGCATCAGCTGGAAATAAAGAGGTAAAGAAAGAGCCTGTAAGAGTAGAAAAGACAGTGGGCAGAAATGATCCTTGCCCATGTGGTTCTGGGAAGAAATACAAACAATGTTGTGGGAAAAACGCATAAAATCAATAAATATTAAAAAATAATAAAGGTTACGAATTTATCGTTTGTCAATGAATTTAATTAAATAGGACAAAATCCGTTGAAAATAAAGGATGTTAACAAAAGAAAATTTGTTGACATCTTTTTTATATTATAGGAAAAATCGATTTTAGAATTAATGAAAAGAAAATAAAAAATAGCACGAAAACAGAGCATAAGTAGTATGCTTAAAATTATGTAAAATAAATAATTGGAAACACAAAATTAGCAAATTTTGACAAAAATATTGAATAAAAAATCAAAGTATTATAAAATATAATAGATTAATTATAAAGGAAAAGATAAATGAATCGTACAACGTACTTTAATTATATTGAAAAGAAAATAAATGAAATCGCGTATAGAATTGAATCACGTGGCAGATTGAATATATTAGATTTTAATCAACATTCAGAAATATTTTATAGAGACCTTTTAAATAAATTATATGGTTGGAATTTAATAAACTTAAATGAAGTAAAACAGAATGTAGAAGGTATTGATTTGGTAGATGTAGATAATAAAATTATTGTTCAAGTCTCTTCAACAGCTACGAAACAGAAACTAAATAATTCCTTCTCCAAAGATATATACAAAGATTATACTGGATTTACTTTTAAGTTTATTTCAATATCTAGAGATTTTGAGGTTAAAAATTATAAAATACCTAATAATATATATAATCTTAAATTTAAAGAGAATGAAGATATTATAGATAAAAATAAAATTTTTAAAAAGGTGTTTAATTTAAAAATACTTGAGCAAAAAGATTTGTATAATTTTATAAAAGAAGAATTAGTAAATGAAATAGATATTTTAAAAACAGATTCTAATCTTGCTACTATTATAAATATACTAGCTTCAGAAAATTTTGTTAAATTTGATACAAAATATGAAATAAATGATTTTGAAATTAATAAAAAAATAGAATATAATAATTTAGTAGATATAAAAGGTATTATAAATGATTATAAAATTTATCATAGTAAGATAAATGAAATGTATATTACTTTTGATAAATGTGGAGTGAACAAGAGCTTTACAATTTTACAGACTATTAGAAGAAAATATTTTGAAGCATGTCAAGAAACTGATAATGAATGTGAAATTTTTTTAATTGTTATAAACAAAGTAATAGAAATTGTCTTAAATAGTAATAATTACGTAGAAATTTCATATGAAGAATTAGAAGTGTGTGTAGAAATGATTGTTGTTGATGCTTTTATTAGATGTAAAATTTTTGAAAATCCGGAGGGATATAGTTATGCTATTACCAGATAATATAAAACCAGAATTAACAATTTATTATAATGGAGCGATTATTTTAAAAGAGCTTCAATCAAATAATAAATATGATATTATAGATTTATATCAAAATGTAAAACAAAAAAATAATATGTCATTTATGACATTTATGTTAAGTATAGACTGGCTGTATTTAATAGAAGTAGCTATAATGAATAAAAATGGAGAGATTGAATTATGTTTTTAAAGTCTTTATTAATAGAAAAAGGGAGAGAAGTAATAAGAAATATAGAATTCCATAAGGGACTTAATTTAATAATAGATGAAACACCTAGTAATGATTCTAAAGCTACAGGAAATAATATTGGAAAAACTACAGTATTAAAATTAATAGATTTTTGTTTAGGAGCAAAGCAATCTGTTATATATTCAGATACAGAAACAAGAAAAGAAGAATATGTATTAGTTAAGGAATTTTTACAGAAAAATAATATTGTAATAACTTTAACTTTGACTGATGATTTAACAAATGAAAATTCAAAAGAGCTTACTATAGTAAGAAATTTTCTTTCTGGAAAAGATACTATTAGATTTATTAATGGAAAACGTATAAAAGATAAAGATTTTGAAAAAACATTATTATCATATATATTTCCAAATCAAAATACGGATAAGCCTACATTAAGGCAAATAATATCTCATAATATTAGATATAAGGATGAAACTATAAATAATACGTTAAAAACTTTAAACTCATATTCTACTGATGCAGAATATGAAACATTATATCTATTTTTATTGGGATGTAATTTTGATGATGGAGCAAAAAAGCAAGAGATATTGACTAAAATAAAGCAAGAAAACTCATATAAAGAAAGATTAGAAAAAAAGCAAACCAAAAATGCATATGAAGTCGCATTATCAATTTTAGATGATGAAATTGAGGAACTTGAAAATAAAAAAAGTAATCTTAATATAAATCCTAATTTTGAAAAAGATTTAGAAGAGTTAAATAAAATTAGATATGATATAAATAAAAATAGTTCAAAAGTTACTAATTTAAAAATGCGTAGAGATTTAATTATAGATTCAAAAAATGAAATACTAGAAAATAAATCTGATATTGATTTGCAACAATTAAAAATAATATATGAACAAGCTAGTAGTAAAATAGATTCGTTACAAAAAACTTTTGAAGATTTAGTTCAATATCATAATAAAATGATTTTACAAAAAATAAATTTTATTACAGAAGAATTGCCACAATTAGAAAAAGAAATAGAAAATGTTGAGAATAATATAAAAAAGACACTAGAAAAAGAAAAAATATTAACTGAAAAAATTGCAAAGAGTGATTCATTCTCTCAACTTGAAGAAATAATAGCAGCTATAAATGAAAAATATAGACAAAAAGGAGAATATGAAAATGTACTATCTCAATTAACTGAAACAGAAGAAAATATAAATCAATATAGTACTCAACTTAAAGCACTAGATAATCAATTATTTTCAGATGAATTTGAAGAAAAATTAAAAGGACAAATAACCTTGTTTAATAGATATTTTTCTACAGTTTCTAATGAATTATATGGAGAAAGATATGCACTAAAATATGATAAAGTAAAAAATAAAAATGGACAACAATTATTTAAGTTTAGTTCATTTAATACAAATTTAAGTTCTGGTAAAAAACAAGGAGAAATATTATGCTTTGATTTGGCTTATATAATATTTGCAGAGGAGCAAAATATTCCTTGTTTAAAGTTTTTATTAAACGATAAGAAGGAACTTATGCATAATAACCAATTAATACAAGTTGCAGACTTTTTAGAAGATAAAGATATACAATTAGTTATATCTATTTTGAAAGATAAATTACCAGAAGAATTAAATAAAGAAGATTATTTTATAGTAAAACTTTCACAAAAAGATAAATTATTTAGAATAGAAGATAATAATTAATTTTTATAGTGTATGGATTTTAATATTAATAATATGTTATA
>CAZXLZ010000009.1:0-29636 GCA_964642045.1 uncultured Clostridiaceae bacterium | reverse complement strand
ATTTTTTGGAATTATATAATAACATTTTTTTATTTGAATTAAAAATTATTTTTTATATAAGACTTATAAAATGATTTTAGATTTCTTTTGCCATGAACAATAAAATGTATATAAACAATATTAGATTTAGAAAAAATTTCGTAAAAAATTCTATAACTTTTATAGACTACTTCTCTATAACGTTTATTCAAAAATTCTGGAACATATCTACCAATATACGGGGATTTTTCTAGTCTATATATAACAGAGTAAATATTCTTTGCCGTTTCATTTGCATATATAGTAGAATCTCTAGATATGTATTCAAAAATAGAATCTATATCTTGATGAGCCTCATTTGATATTAAAATTTTCATATTTTTTTCTCATCCTCTCTTTAGATTCATCAATAGTAATTACTCTACCATTTTTTATATCATTTTTACTCTTATTTAATTTGGAATGAAGATACAAAGTATATGTAGAATCATCAAGTGTAATATTATTAGGTAAAGTATTAATAGTAGCAAGAATTTGTTTCTTTTCATCAAACATAAATTTTTCTCCTTTCTTAAGACTAATAACATTAGTATAGCATAAATTAACACTAAATACTACAAGATTCATTAAATTAATATATATTTATTATCTTTGTATTAAGATAAAATATTTTAGTAAGTAAAAATGGATTACAAATAACTTGCAATCCACCTTTTATTTATATTTCAAACTCTGCACTAATATATTTTCCATCTATTTGTTTTATAAGTCTAAATTTACCTTTTCCTAAACTTCCATATGTTGTTTTAAAAATAATTTCTCTTGTTTCCTTTTTTGAAGGAGAAATAATATTAGCTATCTCTATGAAATCTACTGCAATATTATATGATTTCCATATGCCATCTACATATTTTTCAATGGTATATGACTCATCATAAATAATACCTCTATCCATATTATTAACTATTGTATATTTTAGAGATTTATCTGTTAAATCATGAACAAAGAAATTTATCTCATCTTCATATATATCTACTACCTCTACGTTAGATGGTGACATATCTAACTTACCTTTCATTGTAACTAAAACTAAAATTATAAGTATAGCTATAATTACCAATGTTATAATTCCTACTGATTTTTTCATTAAATTACTCCTCTTCTTTTACTTTCTTTTTTCTGCCAGGCTTTTTCTTTTCTTTTTCTACTGGAACAAGATTAGGTATTTTTTCTTCATCAGTATTAATGCCATTTTGACTTTTTATACCAGTTATAGCAAGTTTTATTTCATCAAGTTTCTGTTTTATAACCTCAAGTTCTGACTGAGAATTATAATGTTTAAGTTCACCTTTAACAATATTAGTAACATTATCAATATCCTGTTTTAAGAAAGAAAGTTCCTCTAAAATATCAAATCTAGCAGAATTGTATTTTATCTTAGTATCTAAAAGTTTTCCTTCTAAAGAATATGTTTCTTCAATTGAAGGAATGACAGATACTATACCAAATCTTTCTAAAATCTCATTTTTTAGTGCAATCTGTCCTACATATTCACCATGAACTAAAAATATATTTTTTGGTTTTTGTTTCATTCTATCAATCCAAGTAATAAGTCCATTTCTATCTGCATGACCTGAAAATGCATCTAAATATCTTATTTCAGCATTTACAGCTATTTCCTCACCAAAAATCTTGACTAATCTTTCACCTGACATTATCTTTTTACCCAGTGTACCTTCAGCCTGATATCCAACAAAAAGAATAGTAGATTCAGGTCTATATAGGTTATGCTTTAAATGATGTTTTATTCTTCCTACTTCGCACATACCACTTGCAGATATTATAATTTTTGGAGCACTATCCTCATTCAAAGCCTTTGATTCCTCTGATGTTACGCAAAAATGTAGATTAGTAAAATCAAGAGGATTATCACCTTTAATTAAATATCTTAGAGCTTCCTCATCGTAATATTCTGGATTATCTTCAAATATTTTAGTTGCATTAACAGCAAGAGGACTATCAACATAAACAGGAATCTTTTCTAATTTTTCTTTTATACCTGGTATAGTTACATATTTATTAAGTTCGTATAAAAGTTCCTGGGTTCTACCAACTGCAAATGATGGTATTATTAGATTTCCACCTCTTTCAATTGTATCTAAAATTATTTGTATAAATTCAGATGACTGATCTTCAACTTTTCCATGAAGCCTATTTCCATAAGTAGATTCCATGATAAGATAATCTGCCCCATCAATATATGTTGGATCATTTATAATAGGCATATCTAGATTACCTAAATCCCCAGAAAATACTACTTTTTTAGTTTCTTCTCCTTTTTCAGATATTTCTAAAATTACTATACTTGAGCCAAGCATATGTCCTGCATCAACTAGTCTAAATTTTACTTCATCATCTATCACAATTAAATCGTTATAATTTACTCTTTCAAATAATTTTACTGAATCTAGTCCATCCTGAGCAGTATACATAGGCTCAGTATCTTTCTTTCCTGCTCTTTTTCTTTTTTTATTTACCCATTCTATTTCTTTTTCTTGAATATGACCACTATCTGCAAGCATAATTGAACAAAGATCAGTCGTTGCTTTTGTTGCATATATCTTATTAGAATATCCTGATTTATATAGTTTTGGTATTCTTCCACTATGATCAATATGTGCATGTGTAAGTATTACAAAATCAATTTCATTTATATTAAATGGAAAATCCTCGTAGTTTAGCATTTGCTCAGTAAGTTTTCCTTGAAACATACCACAATCAATAAGAAATTTATGTTTTTTAGTCTCAACCATGTGGCACGAACCAGTAACAGTTTGTGCTGCACCGAAAAAAGATATTTTCATATATTATCCTCCAATAAGTAAGCGCTAATCTTATTGCTACATTTAAACTATATTTTTTACTAGTGCCATTTTTATATAACTTTTCTAAAATCTTTAACCATAAACTGTATTGTTTTTGGACTTGTAAATGTATTTATAGATATATTAGCTACAATGTCTATCTTATCCCCAATTACAATCTCATCTCTTCTATCACCACAAGAAAATGCAATTCCAAGTATAAGACTATTTTGGTCTCTTAATGTAAGTTTTAGATGTTTTCCATCCTTTATTGTACTTATAGCCTGAACTCTTAAATTTTTATATATAAATACTGGTTCTGGATTCATTTGTCCATAAGGTTTTATTAAAAATACATCCTTTACAGTCTTTACATTTAAATCATCTCTTGATATTTCAGCGTCTATATCTATTACTTCTTTTGCATCTTTGGTAGTAATTTTTGAAACAACTTCCTCAAATTTATCGCTAAACTTTTGTATATTATTTTCATCTATAGTCATACCTGATGCATGCTCATGACCACCAAACTGAATTAAAAGATCCTTGCATTCAGATACTGCCCCATAAAGTGAAAATCCTGTTTGACATCTTCCACTTCCTCTTACTACACCATTTTCCTTAGTAAATAGTATTACTGGTTTATAGAATATATTTACTAATTTTGATGCAACTATTCCTATTACTCCACTATGCCAATTTTCGTTATATAACACGATAGAGTTTCTAACTACTAGTCCTCTTTCTGTTGCCAGTTTTAAAGCTTGTTCATATATTTTTTTCTCAATATCTTGCCTTTGCTTATTTTGCATATCAAGTTTTTCTGCAAGTTTTATAGCTTCATGAGCTTTATCACAAAGGAACAGTTCTACTGCAAGTGAAGAATTACCAAGTCTTCCACAAGCATTTATTCTTGGAGCTAATGAAAAAGATACTAAATTACTATCTATTTCATTTGATCCAACTATCTTTAAAAGTGCTGAAAGTCCAGCATTTTTAGTAACTTTTATTGCTTCTAGTCCATACTTTGCTATTATTCTATTTTCAGATGTAAGCGATACTATATCTGAAATTGTACCTATTGCAACTATATCTATGTATTTTAGATATGAATTTTCATCTAAGTCATACTCTTTAGAAAGCGCCATCATACATTTAAATGCTACACCTACACCAGCTAAATGTTTAAATTTAGATGTATCATCTTTTCTTTTAGCGTCTACTACACATACTGCATCTGGAAGCTCATCTAAGCACTCATGATGATCTGTTATACAAAAATCTATTTTTTTCTTTTTAGCATACTTTATTTCTTCTATAGCTGTTATTCCACAATCTACAGTAATTACTAGGCTTGCTTTTTTATTTTCATATATATCATCTATAGCATCTTTATTTACTCCATATCCTTCAACGAGTCTATCTGGCAAGTAATATGATACATTTGCTCCTCTTTCTTTAAGATATCTATAAAGGACAGTAATACTAGTTATACCATCTACATCATAATCACCATAAATGCATATATTTTCTTTTTCGTCTATAGCTTTTTTAACTCTTGTAACAAATTTATCCATATCTTTCATCTTAAATGGATCTTCTATATTTTTAAGATCTGCCCTTAAGTAACTTGAGACATCATCAAATTCTACATTTCTTGATATTACAAGCCTAGCTAGTATATCAGAAATGTTATATTTTTCCTTAACTTTATTTACTAAATCCTCATCATATTTTTTTATGTTCCAATTCTTTTGCATATATCCCCCTAAAAATACTAAATATCATATAAATTTTACTATATTTACTCCTTATTTGTAAAGTATTTTGATATAAAATGCTAATTTGAAATATTAATGTTACATTCGCTTTATTTCCTTGAATATTACTATTTAAAATGATATAATTTATATGTTTTTAAGGAGAAAATAAAATGTTACAAAGAATTATTGGCCTTGCAAGAAGAGCTATAGATGACTTTAATATGATTGATGATGGTGATAAAATTGCTGTTGGACTTTCTGGTGGTAAGGATAGTATAACACTTCTTCATGCACTTTTTTATCTAAAAAAGTTTTATCCTAAAAAATTCGATATAATTGCTATAACTATTCATCCAGGAAGCGAAACTTTTAAAACTGATAAATTAGAAGAAATGTGTAAAAATATGGGAATTGAATATATTATTTATCACTCTAATATATCACAAGTAGTCTTTGACATAAGGAAAGAAAAATCACCTTGTTCACTTTGTGCGAATATGAGAAGAGGAATGCTAAACAGTATAGCAATAGAAAATGGATGTAATAAAATAGCTCTTGGACATCATGCTGATGATGTTATGGAAACGCTTCTTATGTCACTTTTTCTAAACGGTAAAATTCATACTTTTTCACCTGTTACTTACCTTTCTAGAAGTGATGTAAAAACTATACGTCCATTTGTATATGTAGATGAAAAAATGATAAGAATAACTGCTAAAAACAATAATTACCCTATAATGAATAAATGCTGTCCATATGATGGAATAACAAAAAGAGAATATATGAAGGATATGATAAAAAACTTAAAAAAAGATATTCCAAAAGTAAGGGAAAATTTAATTGGTGCAATAAAACGTTCTGATATAACTGGGTGGAAGAAAGATACAAATAAAGAATAAGACAAAAAATATCTAGTAGCATCTAGCCACTAGATATTCTTCTAATATTTGGTTAATTAAAAATTTTAATTTTGCCGTTTTCTAACCTTACCAAATATACTTCTTCTTCACCATCATCACGAACAAGTGCAGTTTTCTCGCAAGAAACTCCAGTTGTGAAAAAAGGAATAAATTGCTCTCCATATTCATTTTCTTCTATGACAAATATGTATTTTCCAGCTCTACATTTAAATGAATTTTCTTCATCTACTTTAGATACTTCGTTAATTTCACCTTGACATACAACTTTTACCACTGTATATTCTTTAGAATCATCGCTTGAACTTTTCTCTATATAATCAATACCTAAATAAAAGCATGGTACATCTTCCTTTTTACCAATTATAACATATGGCGGAATTCCACTTTCAGAGTGATTATGATTATAGTAAAGCTCTAATTCACATTCAGGTACATTTTCTGCTATTTTGTTAAAAATACATTTTCCAAGATACGTAACAAAAATATTACCTTCCCCTGTTTTATAGAAATAAGTATAATAATCACCTTCCCCTAAGTAAAAGATACCTTTTTTACTTTGAATAGCAGCATAATAGTCTTTTTCATCTAACAGAGTAAGCTTAGTGCATAATTCTCCTTCATATTCTTTTATAACAAGTACGGTTTGTCTTAAAACTTTAACCTTAGATGTTTTTAATGTAGCATAGTATTCTCCTTTGCAGTTAAAATAGTAATCCTTATCTTTGCCTAAGACTTTTATAATTTTAGCTTTCCCATTAAGCATTATAACTTCGACAGATAATACATTTTCGGGGACTTCAAACCAATCATTACCATAGACTGTTTCATTATCAGTAGCAATATAAATGTCATTAGAATTTTTCTTTAAATCCATAAAGATATGATTTTCTGAGTAATATATTCCATAACCATCTACCTTTTTTAATCTATTTTCAGATTCACTAAGAATACTACCTTTTATATCCAATATATGATAATTACAGTTTCCATCATCATATTTTAAGTTTGCATAAAATATACCATTTTCAAATGATATCTCATAGTAGCCTTTTAAATGTGAAATGATGATACCTTCACTTATGTCTATAACTCCTTTGCCGCTTTTAGTAATATATTCTATGAAAATATATTTTTTGTTTCTTTTATTATAGACATAAATTTTTCCAAAGTCATCGATATCAAAATCTTCATTAAGGCAAACTTTGAGGTCATGCGTGTAGTATTTATCATTTACCTTAAAGACTACTCCTTTTATATCTCCTTCTTCTAAAATTATAATGTTAACTTCATCTTCTTCAGAGGTTTGCATTACAATATTTGTAGACTTAATGAATGCCAAACTACCATTTGGAGTCCGAAAATAATCAAAATCTCCTACTCTTAAATACTCATTCTTTTTAAGTTGTACTACTTTTTTCATAGCTATTCTCCTTTGAATATTTTTAATAATTTAGTTTTTTAAAACTAATAAACTGATTAAAAAAATTGATATTCGCCGCTTTTATTCCTTATCGCATATATTTTACTTTTTACTCCATTTGAAGACACTACTGTCATTTTTTTTAAAGAAGTTCCAACTGCTGCAAATTTAACGAAATTATCTGAGATATCTACACCAAATATATGCTCTTTAATCTTGCAAATAAAGAAATTATTTGTAAATCCTCTAGATACCTTATCAATAACGCCTTCATACAAAACTTCAAATTTTGGACTCGTATTAAATGCTATACACCAATAAGGTTTCTCATTTTTAAAGCCTATTAAAAAGTACTGTGGAGTAGTTTCTTCATCAGATTTGTTATCACATATATAACCATAATTCTTAAAGTAGTCACATTCAGGCACATCTTCTGCCATTTTTATGAAATCTGACTTACCATTAGAATAAGTAGCATATATATTATTTTCACCTGTTCCATAATAAGAAATGTCATTACTTATGCTATTAATCTCGAAAATTTCAGACGTGCTGTTAATTTCACAGAAAGAAAAGTCTAAATGTGTCTTTATAAGCCTTACACATTTACCATCTTTATACTCATGAATCCAAAAAGTCCCGTCAGTTATTTGTAAATACATCTTATCATTACCTGATGTAGTAAATAGGAATTTAGCATCACATGAGTAATAATAAACGTTACTTTCACACTTTACCCTTATAAGTGCCCTCTTAGCACAAGCCCCCTTAACTACAATAGACTTTATCTCTTCAGGCATTGTAAGATCTTTCTTTTCTTTTTTATTATAAGGAAGCAACACACACTCAAGATCTTCAGAAATATGTCCTAATTCAAGGGTAGAAATAGTAGTTATTTTGTTACCATAATAAAAGATTTTATAACCATTTACTTTCCTATATTCACAGTTGCTTTTAAAAATAACTTTTCCTTGTGCATTCAATATATGATACATATCTTTATCTTTTTTTGATGTAGCATAAAATGCTCCATCTTCAAAATATATCTTATCATATCCAATCTTATCAGATATAAGAATACTTATAGTTTTTTTGGCAGCAATGCTTAAAATCCCTACGCCGGAATCCGTTTCATACTCTATGCCTATACACTCAGTGAGTGGATAGCACATTCCCTTACAAAATTTAAAAATACTTCCAAACCTAGTAACGTTAAACAATCTCTTTAGACGTGAATCAAACCTTGGCGAATAATATCTTCCATTTACCTTCCAAAAACTCACTGTTAAGCCATTTTCTATTAAGGTTATATTTTCAATCGCAGTTTTTGAAGAGGCAGACAAAACAATATTGTCTGAGCTTTTTGCCGCTACATCTCCATTTGAAAGCCGAAGAAAATCTATTCCATCAGCATTTATATGTGTGCCAGGTAATAAACTTTTTGTTATGATCATAATAAAATTCTCCTTACTCGTATTTTTGTTTTTTGGTACTT
This sequence comes from uncultured Clostridiaceae bacterium, assembly GCA_964642045.1. Classification (GTDB taxonomy): domain Bacteria; phylum Bacillota; class Clostridia; order TANB77; family CAG-465; genus RGIG5057. Next base: position 21,195 of record CAZXLZ010000009.1, on the reverse strand, counting down.
AATAAAAAACTTATCCTCCTTTGTTATAATTATCACTTAGACTATACTATTTACCTCAAGCATTATATCAAAATAATGGCAATTTGTCAACATAATATATACAAATTGAACAGCAGAAAAATATCTACTGTTCAATAAAAAATCACATAATCTTATCAGTTTTATCAACATCACAAGAATCAAATATACGTATTATACCATCTTCATTCTCAACCATATAAACTTGATTATCTCTTCCATTTTTATTTTTCAATGTTTTTTTATAGAATTTTTTTCCTTTTACTATAAAGCCAAGAAAATCTAAGTTATCCATTAAGAAAATGGTGTTTTCTGCTTTGCATATAAAGGTATTTTTACTATATCCTTCTGATGCCTCATCAATCTTTACAGATTGCACACCTAAATTATCATAGTCATAGGATATAAGTATATCAGGTTTTCCTTTGACAAAGCCTACAATAAATAAGTCATAATTTTCATATACGTCATCAAAAATAGAACCAGGTTTACATACTTTAAAATCATCTATGTCTTCAATATCACAGACTTTTTCAAACCTAGAAGTTAATGATGATGTTGCAGTCATATATATCTCTCTATCATCCACATTATAAAGGGATTTACAACCAAACTCACTACAAATTCTACCTATAAATTTGATTTCATCTTTGCATTTAAGGTTACAATATGATGACAGATCATGTCCAAATAGTCTAGAAACGCTAATACATATTTTACCTTTATATTCTGAAATAATTAAATTTCTATCAATAACTTCTACAGCATCATTTTTTAATGTAGCAAGTAATAAAGTAAATTTTTCACATGAATTTAATGCATAATAGTAATTTGTTTTAGTCCCTTTTACCTTTATAACTCTAATATCACTTTGTATACCAATAGGTATACTAATCACTTCTGCATTTTCAATTTTTTCTTCAGCCTGAATTTCATGTATATAACACTCTGAAGTCGCAATGTAGTGTCCTTCCATAACATTAACTCTTTCACTTCTGCCTGTATAATATCTTGAGCAATGAACATAAATCACATCCTCATTAAAATATACACTATATCCCTTAGCACCTTTAAATTCGTCGGCACTTCTATAAAGAATATCGCCACTCATAGACAAGATATGATAAAAGCATCCTTCTTTATCTGTCTCTAAATAAGCATAAAATAAATCTTCTTTAAAGCATATATAATTATACCTAAATTTATGAGTAATAACTACCTTGATTTCATCTGAATCTATATATAGGATACCATGGCCCCCATCTGCTATATATACCACATAAATTCCTTTATCTTCTTCATAAATATAGGTATTTGTAAACTCAAGGTCAGAAGGAAGATCTTCTAAGTAATAATCCTTCATAATAGGACGATACTTGCCATTCACCTCAAAAAAGCTAATTTCACGTTCTTCAGCTTTCAAAGTTATAACATTAACTTTATCTTTATTTCTTAATTTCATAATAACTCTGTCGGGATCGAAAAGGGCAACGTTTCCATTAGATGACCGAAAACATAAATTAGTCTTTCCATCATCAGTTTTTACTTTTGCATAGTTATTATTGGAATATAAGTTTTGTACTTTTTTCATAGATTTACCCCTTTTTAATTATTATCTGTTATGCATGTATTTTTATTTTAAATTAATAATTCAGAGAAACCCAAAAACTATAGTTATAACTACTATCTTTCGCACGAAAATCAGAATGATTATTAAATTTTGATATGATACATTCAATTATTTGGTGTACAATTAATTTATAAATAAAACTAACTTGTTTTTTTGAAAAATAGTCATATTCGGTTAATTTAAAATTATTACTTAAAACTTTATTTTCTTTTGAATTTAAAATGCATACATTGAAACTATTATCATCATCATTTTCAAAACTAAACTCAAACCTTTCTCCCATATTAATAGCTATTTCAACATCATGTGCTGATACAAAATCATAAAACTCCTTTGCCATTTCATTTGCAAAAGGAATGATTTTAGTTTTTATAAAACTGGATTCATTTGAATTCATTTTATCTTTTATATCATAATATTCTTTTAATATAGGCTTATATTCATCTGCTTCCTTTTTCTTCTTATTTATATCTTTCTCAAGTATTTTACTTACCTTAGCACTTAAACTTGTGTATCTTGACCGAAAGCGTTCATATTTTTTTTCAAGAAGTGTTAGTTCATTACTAATTCTAAAATAATCCGTTAATTGTTCTTTGAGACCTTCTATTCTTAAATTAAGCTCATCATAAGAATTTGACATATGTACCACCTTTCTCAGAAAAATTTTGCCTTTGTTTTATAATTATAAGATGCATTATCCTCCTTCTTATTTATTTTTAGAGTAAGTATAAATCTATGTACGATTATATCATTTTCTGTGTATCATGTCAAACTAATAAAACACAAAGGTAAGTAAATTTATCAATTACTTACCTTTTTTTATACTACTTAAGCAAAAGTTTAAACTCCCAATATTTTTCTTCTTTATCAAATACTACATAAAAATCAGGATGGTTTTCAAATGCAGATTTAATAGAATCTTTTAAAATCCAACGTACTACTCTTTCTATAAACGATTCATTCATATGAGTCTCTCCATCATAAAGCTTAACACGATCAAAGTCATCAAGATCAAAACTAATATTTATACTAGTTCCCAAAATACCTATTACAAAAAAGCATCCAGGAAGACCATCTTTTATAATCAAATGAAATGTACACATATTAGTGCTTCTACCTAATCTTAAATCATTATCAGATACATATTTCAAAAATTTATTTACTGCATCTCTTATCAATAGTTTTGCATCTTCTTTTGTACAATCACTTATACGACAGGATATTTCACTATCTAAAGCTTGAATTTCTTTTTTTAATGCACCAATATCATTAACAATACTATTAAGTTTTTTTGTTTTTTCTTCTAATTTATTTTGAAGATCTATTTTTACCCTTTCGCCTAATCCTGATGTACAATCAACTAATTCAATTATGCGCTTTGTTATAAAATCTATTTCATCTTTTATATCGCCAAGTTCTGCTTTCAAAGAAATTAGCTTTGATTCCTTCTCTTTCCTAGACTCACATAAGTCATTATAGCTTATTTTATTCATATGTAATCACCTTTCTGATAAAAATTTTGCTTTTGTTTTACAATTATAAAATAGCATTATCCCCATTTTTATTTATTTTTAGAGTAAGTATAAATCTATGTACGATTATATCATTTTCTATTTTTCATGTCAAATTAGACATAAAAAGGTAAGCACTAAAAAGTTACTTACCTTTATCTTTGTTTTAACTATGCTCTATTATTTTCGTCATCCATTCTACTAAAGAAACTAAATGCCCATAGACCTGCAATACCTGCTAAGATATATATTATTTTTACTATCATATCACTTATTCCACCAAATAATGTAGCTATTAAATTTACATTAAATAGACCTATAGCACCCCAATTTATAGCAGCAATAATTAAAACGCCTAAGAAAATACTATTTAAAATTTTCATTTTGAAACCTCCTAATAATAATTTCTCATGTATATTATTCCCTATTTTTTTTATTTTATACTTCTTCTTTTATACTGCTCATAAAGAACTATTGCTGATGCTGATGCAACATTTAAAGATTCTACAGTATTTTCCATTTCTATTTTTATTTTTTTATCAGAAACATTTAATATTTCTCTAGATACTCCGCTAGCTTCATTTCCAAGTACAATTGCACTTTTTTTTAAAAAAGTTTCTTCATTTAATTTTCTACTCGTATCAAGACATGTAGAAATAATATTAAAATTTAAATTTTTTAGTTTAGAAATCGTATTTAAAATATCATCTGTATATATAATGTTAGATTTTACAATACTCAGCATAGTTGACCTTACAGTTTTAGGACTATAAATATCAGTTGTTCCCTTAGTACAAATAATATCATAAATTCCAAAAGCATTTGCTGTCCTAATTATTGTACCGATATTCCCAGCATCTTGTATTTTATCTAAAATTAAAATATTATTATCTAAATTTAGATTTTCAAAAGATATTTTTTTGTTTTTTATAACACACAAAATCCCCTGTGAATTAATAGTATCTGTAATATTTTCAAAAATATCCTTTGAAATTTGTATTTTTTCTATATTTTCAAATTTATCAATTTTTTTAAGGAGGCTTTCATGACCATTAGTATTTTTTAAAATATCCATAGAATAAGCGATAAACTCAATGTCTATCGCTCTTTCTATATAAATATCTAATAGTTCTGAAATAACTTTTACTCCTTCAATATAGAAAGCATCATATTTTTGTCTAAATTTTTTATCATTTAAACTTTTTATATACTTTACTTTTTCATTTGATTTGCTTGTTATTTCCATTTTATATCACCAATTACTTATTACTCATTAGTATTATTAGATGAGCTATTTTCATCATCTGTGTGATTATGTCCATCATCAGCATTAGAATTATTATTAGATGCTCCTGTTATCTTCTTTACTATTTCATTCATAACATCTGTTTTCACTTCTATTTTTGCATCTTCTATCATTTTGTCTATTTTATTATTTGCAATCTGCTGTCTTTCAACTTCTGAATGTACACGGCCATTTTCATTATACTCAGATAATTTTATTATATGGAATCCATAAGTTGTCTCAACTATAGTCGGATAAATACTACCTACCTCTAAAGAAGTCGCTGCATCAACATATTCTTTTACAGTATTGTCATCTAAATAAACATTATATCTTCCACCCTGAGATGCTGTTCCATCTTCAGAAAATTCTTTAGCCAAGCTTTCAAAATCTTCACCTGAAACTGCTCTTGCTAAAACTTCTTCTGCTTTTTGTTTTATAGCCGCTAGCTGTTCTTCTGAATAACTTTCTCCAGTAGTTCTATCAGTTTTTAAGAATAATATATGATTTGTTACATATTCTCTCATATCAGCATCTTCGCCATAAGTTTGAGTAATATAATTTTTTACTTCTTCATCTGATAAATTGTCTGATAAACTCTTGATATAGTCATCCATTATATAATCGTTATAATAGAATTGTTTCATTCTAACAGGATCAATACCTGCATCTCTAAACATTTGAAGCTGCTCATCATCGCTAAATATTTCATCTACGTATGCTTTATCTTCATCACTTATTCTTATTCCAGCTTTTCTAGCTGCTGCAACTGTTATAGCATCTGATGCTGCCTTCTGAGCAATAAGTTCAGAAATCCCTGCTGAATCATAACCATACATTTGAAGCATTGGAGCAAATGTCCTATAATATATCTCGTAGTCAGCTTCGCTAATTGATCCTCCATCATATTTTACTACTGGTTTTAAGTTTTTGTTATATATAAAATAGCCAAATATGGCAAGTGCTACTAAAATTACAAGAGCAACTATAATAATTATAACCTTAGCATCATTACTACCTGCCGCTTTTTTAACTGCCTTCTTTTCAGTCTTTTCTTTCTTTTTTTGCTCTTTTATAGCAGCCTTATCTTTTACTGCATCTTTTTGTTCATTTTTTTCTTCTTCGTTCATTTTTTAACCCCTTTTCTTATAAATTAACGTACTTAGTATATCATTTGCCTTTTTATTTGTCAACAATTAGATTTTGTTAAAAATAAATTTCACTCCATCTTCCCATTTTTTTAAGATAATTGTTACAATAATGAAACTATTTATTATCTTCTATATTTTTTTCTAACTGATTTAAATTAAACAAAGTGAAAAGTAGTATATCTTTAGTATTAATACTATATCTTAATTCATCTTTTGATATATCACTAGATAAAATTAGATAATTATCATTTTTTCTTACTCTTGTTATACCAAGCTTCCTACATAAATTACGTATTTCTACAATTTTTATAAGATTTTCAACTTCTTTAGGAAGCTCACCATATCTATCTAAAAATTCCTCTATAACATTTAAGCTATCCTCTTTATTATTTATCTCAGAAATCTTATGATACATAGTAATCTTTGTCATCATATCATTTATATAATAATCTGGAATATATGCAGAAACTGGAATATCTATTTTAACCTCTTTCATAGAAATATTATCTTCTGCACTTTCTGTTTTATTTCCCTTTAAGTTCGATACTGCCTTTTCAAGCATTGATATATACATCTCATATCCAACTTTTGCCATATGTCCATGCTGAGCTTTGCCTAAAATATTTCCAGCACCTCTTATTTCTAAATCTCTCATTGCAATTTTAAATCCACTTCCAAATTCAGTAAAATCCTTTATAGCTTTTAATCTTTTTTCAGAAACTTCACTTAATGCTTTATTTTTCTCATATGTTATATAAGCATATGCAAGCCTGCTAGAACGGCCTACTCTTCCCCTTATTTGATAAAGAGCAGCAAGCCCTAACTTATCTGCATTTTCAACTATAAGAGTATTTGCATTTGGTATATCTATACCAGATTCTAAAATAGTTGTACAAACTATTATATCAATCTCATGATTTACAAATGCAAGCATTATGTCTTCTATCTCAGCTGCCTCCATTTGACCATGTGCATAAGCTACTCTTGCTTCAGGTACAAGGAGTCTCACTTTTTCTGTAACTCTTTCTATATTATCTACTCTATTATTTATATAAAATACCTGTCCATCCCTTGCAAGTTCTCGTTCAATTGCAACTTTAAGAATTTCTTCGTTATATTCCATTACATACGTGTGTACTGGCATTCTTTCAAGTGGAGGATTTGTAAGTGTGCTCATTGACCTAACACCAATAACAGACATATTAAGAGTTCTTGGAATAGGAGTTGCTGTCATTGAAAGAACATCAATATTTTGCTTTAGCTCTTTTAGTTTTTCTTTGGCCTTAACACCAAACCTATGCTCCTCATCTATTATTAAGAAGCCTAAATCCTTAAACTTTACATCACTTGATAAAAGCCTATGAGTACCTATGATAATATCTATTTTTCCATCTTTTAATTTTTCTAGTATATCTTTTTGCTCTTTAGCACTTTTGAACCTTGAAAGCATTTCTGTTTTTATACCATATTTTTCCATCCTATTTTTAAAAGTATTATACTGCTGAAGTGAAAGGACTGTAGTTGGAACAAGATATGCAACCTGTTTTGAATCCATCACTGCTTTAAAAGCAGCTCTAATTGCAACTTCTGTCTTACCATAACCAACATCTCCGCAAAGTAGTCTATCCATTGGTTTTTCGCTTTCCATATCTTTCTTTATATCCTCTATTGCAAAAGCTTGGTCTTCTGTAAGTTCATATTCAAAATCATCTTCAAATTCTTTTTGCCACGGAGTATCATGAGAAAATACAAAACCTTTTGCTTTATTACGCATAGCATAAAGCTGTACAAGTTCTTTTGCTATCTCATCTATACTAGCTTTTGCTTTAGTTTTGGCTCTAACCCATTCTTTAGAGCCTAAAGTATTTATCTTAGGTTTTATATCATCATTGTACATGTATTTTTTTACGCTATCTAGCTGAGTTATTGGCACAAATATATGTGAATCTCCTTCATACTCTATCTTTATATAGTCTGCAACTGCTCTTTCCATTTCTACAGTTTCTATACCCTTGTATATTCCTATACCATGAGCTTCATGTACAACATATTCTCCAATTTTTAAATCTTCAAATGTATTAATTACTTTGCCTATGTTACCTTCATTATTACTTTTTTTCTTAGGTTTGTTATACACACCTGTTACTTCTTCTGCTATAATTAGTAAATTAAAATCTTCTGATAAAAAACCAGATGATAATATTCCTTTTGTTATATATACATTACCTTTTTCTAGTTTTTCTGAAAATATATTATTTAGCTTTATAACATTAATTTTATCATCAATTAACATGTTTTTTATCTGGTCTACTCTTACATCAGTCTGGAAAACAAGCAAAATAGCCTTATCTTTATTTGACTTTACATCATGAATCAAGGTATCAGGAGAATTCTTTAAAAATACCGTATCACTAGAGTTAAATTCTATGTGCTCTCTTTTATCACTACTCGAAGTACCTTTTAGATTAATTCTTTCTAAAAATATATTTTCTGATGATTTTAAGAAGTTTTCAAATTCATCATATGTATAATATGAACTAGAATACTTAGAATATAGGTACTCTTTTTCTATTAACATTTTTTTAGTTTCATTATTTTCATATAAAATAGCATTTGCTCTATCTTTGCACCTTGTAGGCTCATCTACATATATAACAAAATCTTTTATATTTTCTATAAATGGTGAAGGTTCATCTACAAGTATATCAAAATATTTATCTATAAGATTTTCATACTCATAATTTTCAAGCTCAGATATATCTTTTTCTATACTTTCTCTAAGCTTACCTTTTATATTTTCTTTGTCTATCAAATCAGTTAAAAATTCTTTTACGCTATCTATTTTTGATTCACTTATTCCAAATTCTGAAGAAGCACTAAGGCTAAATTCATTTACATTTTCTATACTTCTTTGAGTTATTACATCAAATGTCCTTATGCTATCTACTTCATCTGAAAAAAGCTCTATTCTATGAGGAAATGCGTCAGATATTCCAAAAACATCTATTATGCCGCCCCTAACTGCAAACTGGCCTTTTCCTTCAACAAAACTTGCTCTTTCATACCCAAGATTTATAAATGAAGTAAGCACTCTATCCAAATTTATTTTATCTGAAACCTTAAAAGATAAGTTACATGAGTCATATCTTTCTATTTTTTTCATTTTTTGAGTAGCTGCATCTATGGTTGTAACAAGTATTATGTTTTTCTTTGATAATATTTTGTTTATTGCTTCCATTCTTGCATTTTCTATTTCCTTACTTCTAGCCTCTACATCATAATACATCATCTCTCTTGCTGGAAAAAACACAATTTCTATATCACTGAAAAACTTTAAATCCTGCATGAGCTTTTTTGCTTGCATGTTATTTGAACAAATAACGCACGAAGATTTTCCTAAATTTACATTCAAACTATATATCATCTGCGCTTTAAAACTATCTGAAAGCCCGCTTAAAGTAATAGCAGATTTTTTCCCATTTATTTTTTCTATAACCTTTTTATACTTCTCGTTTCTAGACATATTTTCTATAATTTGGTTCATAACTTTATTAATACCCCATATCTTTAAATTTATACACTTTATCACAGATATATCTGCTTAACTTTTTCATAAACTCTTCTGGTTTTATCTCACCTTCTGCTACCATATTTAAACCTTTTTCCCAGCTAGCTGTAAGTGTAGGATTTAAAAGGTCTGGCATAGATGAATAAACTATATCAAATATTATTTCTCCCTTTTTAGTTGGCGTTAAAATTTGAGTTTTGTTATTCGCACTAATATATCCAATTCTTTCTAATTTTTTTATAATTTCAGCACGAGTTGCACTTGTTCCTATACCAGCAGATTTAATCTGTTCTCTTAGTCTTTCATCTTCAATAAGCTTTCCTGCATTTTCCATAGCAAGTATCATAAGTCCTGAATTATATCTAGAAGGTGGTGATGTTTCAGCTGTTTTTATAACTATATCACTTAATTCTATACTCATACCTTTTTTTAAGTTCTTTAATAGTTCTAAATTATTTTCTGTTTCACTTTCTTCTTTCTTTTCCGGCTCATCTTTTGTTTCATCCTCTTTTTTCACAGAAGATGCCATTTTTTCTTTTGAAGTAAGAACTAGATACCCTTCTTTTGTACACACTTTTCCAGAAGTAGTAAATACTTCTTTTTCCACATTTATTTTTACATTTACTTTGTTATACTCAGCAGGAGGATAAAATATACTTAAAAATCTTACACATATCATTATATATACTTTCTTTTCTAGGTCAGTTAGCTTTTCAAAATTTTCATATCCAGCACCCGTTGGTATTATTGCATAGTGATCTGTTATTTTTGTATCGTTTACATACTTAGTCTTTAAAAGATTAGTTTTATACTTTTCTTTTATCATGGTATCTATGCCAAATTTTACTATTTCATTTTTTCCCCACTTAGCTATTCCATTTAAGTTCTTAGTTACCTCTTTAGCAGCAGCAGTAGAAAGAACCCTAGCATCAGTTCTAGGATATGTTGTAAGCTTCTTCTCATAAAGACTTTGTGCAATCTTTAATGTATCATCTGGACTTATTTTATACCTTTTTGTACATTCATTTTGAAGCTCTGCAAGGTTAAAAAGTAGTGGTGCATTTTCTTTTGTAGTCTTTTTTGTCACTTCTTCTATAACAGCTTTGTCTTTCATATTTAATATGTAATCTTTTGCCTCTAAAGCATATTCTTCTTTTTTAAAACCATTTTCGTTATATAGTTTTGGAGATTCAAAATACTTAGACGTTTCCATTATTTTGTAATCAGCAATAATACCTCCAAAATTTCCTTGAAGCTTAAAATAATTTACCTTCTTAAAATTCCTTATTTCTCTTTCTCTTGATACTATCATACCAAGTACACATGTCATAACTCTACCAATAGATATAACTGCTCTTTCTTCATTAAGTTTTTCTGCTAAACTTTTCCCATAAACTACTGATAAAAGTCTTGAGAAATTTATGCCTATTAAGTAATCCTCTTTTGCTCTTAAATACGCACTTTGAGCTAAAGTATCATAAAAAGATAAAGGTTTTGCCTCTTTAATTCCGTTTAGAATTGCTTCTTCTGTTTGAGAATCAATCCAAATTCTCCTTTTATCTTCACATTTTACTTTAGCCATACTATCTACTAATCTATATATATATTCTCCTTCCCTTCCTGAGTCAGTACTTACATATATTGTTTCAATATCTTCCCTATTTAAGAGTTTTGACACCGTTTCATACTGAGCTTTAACATCCTCTATTACCTCATACTTAAAGTCTTTAGGTATAAAAGGAAGTGAATATATATTCCAATATTTTAATTTTTCATTATACTTTTCTGGATAACTCATTGTAACTAAATGACCTACACACCAAGTTATAACATAATTTTCTGTTTCTAGATAACCGTTATATGATTTTGCTACTTCTTTTAATACTTTAGCAAATTCTTTAGCTACACTGGGTTTTTCTGCTATTATTAACTTTTTTATACGCTCACACCCTTAAAATATTACATATAGCAATTATACTATAACAGGTATATTTTTTCAAGGAAAAAAATTACTTGGAAAGCAAATCTTGCCTTCCAAGTATTAAAGCATATATTGTATTACGTCCCATACGGACTTCTATAAAAGTTTTTGTGTATATCTTTGGCTTTACGTAAAGCCTCCTCACGGAGGTGATCCTTTTCCTCTGTAGTAAGCGTCATCACATTTGTTTCATTTATGTCAAATATTACCTCATTTCTATAATACATTACCATAACATTTCCAATTATCGCAGAGCTTGTAGCTTCTTCATTCGTTGACACAACGCAGAAGTTAAAAACATCTTGCTTCATTGTCGAAACATACACTAAACTCAAATTTCTTTTTGCCATGATTAAGTCCTCCTTATAATATCCTTTCTTGAATTAATTCAGAGTTTTAAAAGTATAACTTTAACCTTCGATCATATCACTATATATTTGTTCTTCTATATCTTTTGCATCTTCCAAAGCCTCCTTACGAAGAAACTGTAAATTATCTTCGGTAAGTTCTAAATCCTTCCAAAAAAATTTAAGTATAACCTTCTCTCTAACAACATTTACTATAGCGTTACCTACTATAGCTGAACTGGTAAAGTCCTTATTTGTTGCTGTTATCAAATAGTTATATATTCCGTCCTCTATTTTTGAACAGAAAACTATACCTACATTTCTTGTTAACATATTACTAAGTCCTCCCGTTTAAGTATATCCATTGCTCTTGAAAGTTCTAATGCTTTTGAAATAATATATTTATTTGTCTCTTTCCCAAGATTTGCTGCCGAAACTAAATTATAAATTTCTGTTTTCACATTTATCAAAATGTAACCTATATGAATCGTCTTTTCTTCAAGCTTGGTATCTGTCTTCATGATATCATATTGATAGACATCTTCTTGTACTATCTGTTTAAAACATAGCCATATATTAAATTCCATTTTTAAGCCCTCCCTTTAAGCTCTTTTATTACCTCGAAATCTCCCTCGTAGTAATTGAGATACTTTTGCAGTAGTTCTTCAACAATTTCATTTGCTTTAAATTTTCCATCATAAAGCCAGTAAATCTTCTTAGCTTCTCCATTTTCAAATGTAAGGAGATCTGCATAATAGCAGTCTTTTTCCATCTTACCTAGATATGGAGATTCAAGAAGCTTGTACGTGCAAGCAGCAAAATACGCTCCTGTCTTTCTATGCTTAAGAAGCAAATATCTGACAGTGGTAAGATCAATGTCTCTTCTACCTCTGCTAGGGTGATCAAATACAACCTACTCAAGAATATCTTTTACGTCTGGAACATAAGTCTTACCTTTAAAGATGTCATGTTTGTTCACTTCTTCAATATTGCCAAGGTAGTAACCTTCCTATGTTATCTCCTCAGCAGCTATCCTAAGGATAATCAGTATTTACATACTTTCCATCTGTGTCCTCAAAGAAATACATGAGTTTATTGCCGTTAATTGTATTAACGTTCATTTTTAAATTTCCTTTCATTACAAAAAAATTATCTTCAGATTGATAAAATATCATCTGCTTCTTAAAATTTAAGCATAATAATTATATCATATCTCATAGCTTATGTCAACAAACTAAATATTATCGATTAGAAAAAGATAAATCCCTCTACTTTTTAGTAAAGGGATTTTTTTGTTTAATAATACTGCAGCGCACTGCAAAGAGTGTCATATACATTGTACTCTTCAGCTTTAGAATCACCTATTCTAAACGCTACACATATACTTACTACACCTGTTGCAAGGAAAGTAGTCCAATGCATTTGGATATTATTCAGTATGAAGATCATATCCACAACCAGTATAACGCACACTGCAAATACTGCTGCGTAACTGGTACTTCTAAATACAACAGGAATAATGCCGGAAAGAATTGTAATAACCAGCTGGCATATAAAAAGATTAATAACCATATGATCGACTGGTATACTTGTAACTTTAAGATTCAAGACTAACCAGAAGAAAAGCGACAGCTGTATAAGCAAAAATGATAAGAATGAACGCCAAAGCGAAGCCCTTTTAGAAATTATAAGACCTATAACTGCTATAACCACTAAAATAACATTTACTTCAATACTGCCGACTGGTAAATCAAAATTTGACGCGATAAATATTGAAATAACCAGTGCTAATGCGCATGATATAATAGAAATACATCCTATTATAAAATTATTAAGCCGCTCTCCGATTAAAACTGTTTTTAGGTGTTTCATAAAACCCTCCTTGTAATATATTACTAAATTTAGCCTAAACTTTGAATTTAACTTGCATCTATTTTATCACAAATTATAATATAAGTCAAGTTTTATGTTATATTTATGTAAAATTATATTAAATATTTTAGTGCTATTTTAATAATTTTATCTATACAACTCAATATTTTCTATTAATTCTTCTTTTTCTGCCACACCAACAATTTTGGCTAAAGTATTTAGATTCTTATCAAGAAAAACAGTTGTAGGGTATGCTACAGTTTTATATATTTTTGCTAAACTATAATCTACATCAAAATATAACTTAAATTTATATTTTTCATCTTCAAAATACTTTTTTACATCTTCTATTTCTTTCTCGTCTTTTAAGGAGCATACAATATATAAAGTTAAATCTTTACCATATTCTTCATATATATCATCTATATAGTGCAATTGCTTATTACAATATTTACAATCTTTGCTCCATAACGTTAAAAAAACAAGTTTACCAGCAGATTTTACTTTTACCTCATTTAAATTTTCATCATACACTTTTAAATTTTCCATATCACACCTCTATTATAAAATCATAATCATATGAATTAACTTTTTTAGTTAAGTCTTTATTTATATACACATATGTTAAATATGTTAAAATCCACAAAACTACAAACAATATACACAAAAATATAAATAATTTGAACAATTTTTTATTCATATGAAATACCTCTTATATGCTAGTATTATCTGTAAATAATAAAAATATATAACAAAAAACTGGTAAAATTAATTACCAGTTTCAAAAATTAGATTTCATCGTATGAGATTACTACTTATTCTTCTTTCTTAATAAAAGCGTCATCATACAAGTTCTCTAAAATCTCAATCTTCTCATCATAAGTCATCCTTTCATTGTACATACACTTGAAAGCCAGACTAAGTGTCGGATATTCTTTCATAAGTCCGCTTTTGAGCAGAAGATGTTCAAGCCAGTTCCAATTCTCGTCCTCCTTTACTTCCTGCCGCCCACATTCTTTTAAAATTCCAACAATTTTTTTCTTGTACTCTTTAACAATATCGCTATCTTCCCAGTTCATGATAGTTATCCTCCCTATTCTTTTTATTTTAAGCATATTAATTATATCATTTTACATAACATTTGTCAATATTTAATTGTTTTATACTATACTTTTAATCTTTTAGCTATATCATTATATTCTTCTATTGCATACATAATCTTCGATTTATTATCTATTCTTTCATTTATAAAAATTGATTTTAGTATATACACAATCTCTTTATATTCATCTTTAAAGTTCTGCTCTAGCAAGCCTATATAATATGAAATTGGTGCTTTATCATAACAAGAAATATTATTTAGAGTTAAAAACTTAATTATTAAATCTTCATACTCATTTATAAAAATGTTATATATTTCTTCATAGTTTTGTTCTTTATTTAGATACATGAGTTTAACTTTATCTAACATATCAATTATATCCTCTCTCTATCCTCACTTATTATTCCATGTGATGTATATTGTTTTTTACTATCTTTACTTTTACTGTCTATTATATCCATAAAGTTACTTGATTGCCTTATTACAGCAAGCGCTGGTGAAAGACTCATTTTTGCTATTGGATCGTACAATCTTTGTAAATTTTCTTCTTTATCATAAACATCTAAGGCATCTCCCCAATTGATATTATTTTCATTTAATAGTTTATTTAAACACTTTTGACACTCTTCAGACTTTTTAAATGGGACTGAAGTTTTTATAAACATGAAAGCATCAGTTATAGGTATCTTTATATTTCTTTTTATTCCATCTTCTTCAAGAATTCTTTCAATCATACTAATGGAATTTGCAAATTCATAAGGATCTTCTCCAATATTTACTTCATCATTTTCAGATGCCATATGAACTGAGAAAGGCTCTGTATAACCATCAATCATAACGTTATATGAATAGTCATAGTTACTTCCACTTTTTCTATCATCTTTAACTACATAATGTCTTACATTTTCTGGTTTTTCTTTTTCTATTTCATACATAATTTGGTTCATCATTTTCTTTTTTAATTCATAGCAATCTGTTTCTACATTAAATAAAGAAAATGCATTAATCATATTAGCATATGCTTTTTTATTTCCACCATAATATTCTTTTGTCAAATTGTCTGAATTGATTATTTCTCTTACTCTTTTCCTTTTTTCTTTATATTCTTCAAATTGACTTTTAGCTTGTAACTTCCATTTTTTAGTGCTATCATCATCTTTTTCTTCATCTATTTTAAATTCTTTCTCTATTTGCTTATCTGTCATTTGACTATACTCTGAATAATCCATACAAAAATCACTTATTTCTATTGGACTTATACCATTTTTCCTTAATCCATTAAAGACTATTTTACCATACTTTATATCAATTTCTGAAATATTATCCTCTATTTGTGTTCCGATTTTTTTAGCCATTTTATTACTGTAATGCATAATCATGGAAAGTAGCTCTATATGACTCATACTTTCTAATGACTCTTTTGAAAAATCATCTCTTATATCCTTTTCAAATTTTCCGTTAGAATAATCATATTTAGTATTTGATTTTTCACTATTTAAGTCACTAGAAACTTTAAGAGGTGTATCATTGCCACATACATCTATATTTTTAAATATTTTAACACTACTAAAAACTTTACCATCTCTATTAATGTCACATACATAAGCTCTATTATGAGCTTCTATCAAATCTGATAGCATACCTGTTTTAACTGCAAATGTTGAAGTTTTATTTTTATTATTATATACATTATTTGATAAAAATCTTCTTAATAAATCATCTAACTCTTTGGAATTTTTACATATTGATCCATTTCCATTTGAAAAGAATTTATCAATTACTTGACCTATACTAGCATCTAACATCATTGCTGAATCAATAACATCATCAAGACTCATTTTTTTATTTGATTTACTATTCATATTCTTCCCCCACTTTTATACTCATTCCTAATATATCACAAAAATTTATTTTAAACAATATTAAATAGAAAAAGCAGAGAAATATTTTTCTCCACTTTTAAAAAATCTTTATGGCATATTTTTCAAAAACTCTTCAGAGCTAACTCTGCCATCAGCTTGTAACTTTTCCTCTATTTCTCTAATAGTTTTTAACTCCTCTTCAAAAACACTATTAAGAGTAACTGTACCAACCAAATTTATATATTCTTTTCTTAAGGTACTATATATTTTCGGAACTATTTTTAAAGTTTTCGCATCTATTAGTATCTGCAAATATTCTTGAACAACTCTTGAATCATACCGATAGCTAAAATAAAGATACTTTATATCACCGCTTATTTCATCATATATGAACTTTATAGGTGTCTGAACAAAATTAAGATTTTCCTTGATAAAATTATCAGAAATATATTCTATGAGAGAATTATTTTTGTTTTCTTTAATCGAATAAACACAGTTGCCACATTGTGGCATATCAAACAGTACAGTATTTTCATCTATGAACAAATATTTTCTAAACCATCTACTGTACTCAATGATTTTTTCACTATCTACTAATTTTTCTCTCCTTATTTCATAAATATCATCACATCTATTGCGCATGATTATAAAAGTATCTGACTCTATCTGATTAATACCACATATCTGTCCAGCAATTATATACTCTTTAAAATCTACCAAGCTTCTAAAATGGTACGCATGTTCTCCTTCGATAATTTCCCACATACTACTGTCATACGAAAAGCTTTCAAAATTCTTCATTGCTATTTCCTCCAATAATTATTGTTTTATATATTTAAAATCCAAAGGATATACTTAAAAATGTATAATATTTATATCACAATATTTTCATGATTTCAACCTTATTTAATAAAAAACAAATTAGAGCACCATAAAATGATGCTCTAATTTTTCATATTTTATCTCTTAAACTTCTATGATAAGTTATAACAAATCTATGTATTTCATCTTGCAAAAAAGTTATAAAGTTTAGAGTTTTCTTTGACATATTAGTATATTCTACTCCATCAGAGTTTATAAGTCCTTTTGTCCTATGTTTATCATTCTTTATCATTCCACATATCAAAATTTCTACTCCAGCCTCATTTACTGCTTTTTTTGCTGCATTTACCTGAGTAATTCCACCATCAATAAACATTACATCTGGGTATTCCCATTCTTTATGTGCCATTCTCCTTTTTATAACTTCATACATACATAATGGATCATTTTGTGTTAAAGTAGACCTTATCTTAAACTTTCTGTACATCTTTTTATTTAAATATCCATCATCACATCTTATCATTGCACCAACTATATATTCATTTCTTAAATTAGAAATATCATAACATTCAATAGTAGAAAAATCTTCATTTAAAAGCTCTTTTAACTGTGTAAGCTTATCTTTGTCTTTTTCTTTTAAGTTAATGTATATATTATTTTCGGTCATTTCTATAAGTTTAAGCTTGCTTCCTTTTTTTGGTACAATTACTTCTACATTTTCTAGTAATTCTGATAAAAGATGTCTATTTTCTTCTGAAAGTTTAACATATATTTTAAGAGGCATATCTTCATTTTTCATATAATATTGTGAAATGCAAGAAAGTATTATTTCTTCTAATTCATCTTTTTCTACATCTTGCACCTTAAGATTTTCATGAATAACTATTTTATATCCTCTTATCTTAAATATTTGTATATATAATTTGCCATTTTCTAGAATATATCCAACTATATCTGTACTTACCTCATTTAAGTTTGATACATTTTGTTTTTCATTTACCTTCTCAATTGCAATTAATCTTTCTTTTAGTTTTTCAGCTTTCTCAAATTCTAAATTTTCTATACATTTATCAATCTGCCTTTTTATCTCATCTCTTACTTCTTTATTTTTTCCATTTAAGAACATTATTATCTGTTTTATCATGGATGAGTATTCTAGAGTGTCTACCTCTTTTTTGCAAGGTCCTATACATCTACCTATATCATAGTATAAACATGGTCTTATATTCTTATTTTTCTCTAAGTTATATTTACATCTTTTTATAGGGAATATTTCTTTTATTAGGTTCATAACTTCCCTTATACTTTTAACACTTGTATATGGACCAAAATACAAACTCCCGTCATCTAATTTTCTTCTTGTTATATACATTGTTGGATACTTATCTTTAACAGAAATTTTAAGATATGGATACGTTTTATCATCTTTAAGCATTACATTAAACTTAGGACTTAAATTTTTTATATAATTACACTCTAAATTTAACGCTTCAACTTCGTTGTTTGTTACGATATATTCTATATCATGAACAAGAGTGGTCATTTTTTCTATTCTTGCAGTCTTTACATTTTTATTAAAGTACTGACTTACTCTATTTCTTAGTGATATTGCCTTACCTACATATATAATATTAGATTCTTTATCTTTCATCATATATATGCCTGGCTTTTTTGGAATATCTTTTATTATCTCTTTTATTTTATGAATTCTATCATCCACAATAGCTCACCACTTTTATTTTAACACAAAAATGTACAAATTAAAAGCTACAAAAGGCTTTTCTTTATTTCATTAATATGTTTCTTTGTCATATTATATCCCATATTTGCCATATAGTTTATCTTAGAGCAATCAAGTGTCATAATATCAGTTCCATCTAATTTTATAGTATAATCAGCCGCTTTTATTTCATATTTTTTTATTTCTTCAGCCATTATATCAAAAGCACTAAGAGTTATATCTATCATATTACAATTTTGATTAATACTATATGCTTTATCATTTATAAAGCTTACTGCAATAACTTTATCTGCTCCCATATCTTTTAACACTTTAACTGGGCAAGATACTTTTACCCCACCATCTACTAAACATCTATTTTCCATGTATTTAGGTTCAAATACAGCAGGCATACTACTACTTGCTCTAATTATGCTAGGCAAAAATCCCTTGTTTCTTATTTTTGCTCCATATGATGTATATGAAGATTTTTTGCCTTCTAATTCATCATTTACAAAGTATATAGTTTCTCCTGAATATATGTCTACTGCAGGTATTGCAAGCGGCATTTTTACATCTGAAATATCCCTTACTTTTTTTCTTTGACAAAGATCACATATTATATTTTCTAACTTTTGACCTTTGGCTAGTCCTTTTAATTTTAGCTTACCAGTGAATGCAAGTCCTATTAGCTTAAAAGGCACCATTCTATCAAAATCATTTATAGAAGAACAGTAATTTCTAAAAAGTTGCAAAATCTCTATTGGTTTATACCCCATTGCATACATTGACGCAACTATACTTCCACTACTACTTCCAGATATATAATCTATATGTATTCCTTCTTCTTCTAAGGCTTGCAAGACTCCAATATGTGCTGCCCCCTTAACTCCTCCTGCTTCTAAAGCAAGTCCTATCATTTAATCACCTCCATTTCTTCTTATATATCGTATGAAATAAAGGAAAGCATTGTCACTTATGAAGTGTATATATCAAATCATTATAGTAAATTAAATTACAAAATCCAGTTAAACTTAACGTTTTAACTGGATTTTATATTATTATAACTAACCTTTAATTTACTATTTGAATTCTTGAATGCTTTTTAAAATTATCCGGTACTTATACTAATTAAATTCCCATACCGAATCTCCATCTGCACACTTTAATTTTACATTAGTATTAAGTTTTATTAATGGACGACATCCAGCAGTAGTACTATAATAATTGTATACAACCATCATACCATTTGAATTAAAATAAAATAAACAATTAGTATTAAAAGCACATTTAGAAGCTATTGCCATTGAACATATATATGGTGAATACAAATCCCACAGATTTTCATTTCTATCTATAGTTAACTTGGTATCATAATTAGTATCACTTATAAACTTTAATACATAACCATCCGCTTTAGCTTTAGTTGTTCCTTTATATACTTCTCCTTCATTTACATATTTTATATTTATTCCTACATCGTGAACCATATTATATGAATCTACAAATTGCTCTAATGTTGGAGTTCCTGTAACTGATAATGCTTTACCTTCTGCATCTTTAAAACTAGTGTAATAGTTTGCATTAGTTAATCTATTTATTACATCATCTCTATCTATTTTTGATCCCACACCATAAGATTCTTCTCCACTTGCGTACGTAAAGCCAGCTGATAGTATATATTTATTTTTTACAGTATCTTTTGATATCAAATATATATTTGCTCCATCTGAATAGAATATTCTCCATTCCATATTATTTTTACCATAATGGTCTTTACAATCATTAATTGGAACATAATTTACGTATTGTCCAATATATTTTTTAGGTTCATTCTTTACATCTGTAGCTGTTATTACTATTGCTTTTTTCCATATTGCATAAAGAGTTATATTTTCTGTTGGTGTGTATTTTGTTCCTGCTCCATATGTTGTACCTGTTCCATCTGCCTTAGTATTCCATCCTTTAAATACATAACCATCTCTTTCAGTTTTTTCCGCTAATGTAATTTCTGTTGTTTCATTCGTTGTTACACCAGTGTATGTTGCTGTTATTACATCTACATCATTTCCTGCTGCTGAGAATGTGTATGTGCCATTTGCTGTTAAACTTGATAATGTTCCTTTAAATGTAGCTGACTTTGTAAATTTTCCTGTATATTTTATCGTTGTTGTTCTTATAGCTGTATCTGTTGTGTCTTCATGACCACTTCCATTATAATTATATGTTATTACATATTTTGTTTCTGTTACATCGTCTTCTTTTGTTGGTAGTTTATATGTTAGCTTTGTCCCAGGTGCTTCTACATATTTTGTTTCTTCTGTTA